>JAMCPS010000082.1 GCA_023379705.1 Campylobacterota bacterium | reverse complement strand
GCTCTTACGCCGGAATGAGTGCTCCGAATAAGCCTATAGCCTCCTTTTTGTTTTCAGGCCCTACGGGTGTCGGGAAAACAGAGCTTGCTAAATCGCTTGCTGAATCTATGGGAATCTATTTTGAGCGTTTTGATATGTCTGAATACATGGAAAAACATGCTATCAGTCGTTTGATCGGTGCTCCTCCTGGGTATGTCGGATTTGAGCAGGGCGGATTACTCAGCGAGGCGGTACGTAAACATCCTTATATGGTCTTATTGCTCGATGAAATTGAGAAAGCACACCCTGATCTGGTCAATATTTTATTGCAGGTGATGGACAGTGCAACTTTGACGGATAACAATGGCTACAAAGCCAATTTTGGAAATGTAGTATTGATTATGACGTCCAATGTAGGAGCAACAGAGCGTACCGTTATGGGATTCAATGCCGATGCATCGATATCCCGCAATGAAGCGCTTAAATCATTCTTCACACCAGAATTTCGTAATCGTTTGGATGCGGTTGTTGAATTTGGCGCATTGCCATCGAGTGTGGTTGAAGGGATTGTGGATAAATTTATCCGTGAACTCAATGTTCAGATGAAACCGAAGAAAGTCATTATCACACTCAGCCAAAAAGCAAAAGAATATTTGGCAAAAATCGGATATGACAAAGCAATGGGCGCTCGACCTTTGGGTAGGGTTATCCAAGAAAAGATCAAAGATCCACTCGTGGATGAGATGCTTTTTGGCAAGCTGGTGCAAGGCGGTAAGGTAGCTGTCGATTTTGATGAAAATCTCGTATTTGAGTATCATTGATTTTACACACCAAAACGAATGCATCCGTTTTGGTGGCAGGGACAAATGTCCCTACAACCCCCTAAAGCTTCAAAAAACTTTGTTTTTTGAGAAAGTTAAGGAATGATACCAAGGCTTACTAATAATCTTTCCTTTCCTAATCCTCGGACCGCATCGGAGGGGATTGTGGCTTATGGCGGTGATCTCACACCTTCTCGTATCATGATGGCCTATCGTATGGGTATTTTCCCCTGGTATGGCCCTAATGACCCGATTATATGGTGGTCTCCTGATCCTCGTTTGATATTAGAGCTTGATGATTTTAAACTTCATAAGTCGTTGCGTAAAAAAATTCCCCATTTTGAGATTCGGTTTGATACCGCTTTTTCGCAAGTTATCCGTGAATGTGGTGCTATGCGTCGACGAGGACAAAGAGGGAGCTGGATAATCCCTGAGATCATTGAAGCGTACGAAATATTACACTCTATGGGACATGTACACAGCATTGAGGCGTATCAAGAGGGTGTATTGGTTGGAGGTCTCTATGGCGTGAGTGTGGGACGAGTCTTTTGCGGTGAATCGATGTTTGCCAAAGTCTCTGATGCTTCCAAAGTAGCGTTTGCTGTTCTGGTCGAACGATTGAGGGAGTGGGGATATGATTTTATCGACTGTCAAGTACCGACCGATCATTTGAAAAGCTTGGGGGCGAAAGAGGTTTCGAGAGAATACTTCTTGGAGCGACTGGCGATGGCTAAAGATAAGAGTTTATCAAATACTGCTTGGAATTGAGATTGACATATATTAAATACTAAACTATAATAAGGAAAATAATAAGGAGAAAGTTATGACTGCTGAAAAAATAACAGTAACGATTCCCTATGAGCTCAAAGGACAGTTGGTAGCTTTGAAAGACGAGCTCAAAACATCGATGTCTACAATCTACAAAGAAGCCCTTGAAGCGTACATCGAAAAAAATGAGATGGAAAAATGGCAAAGAGGTGCCGAGCTCGCTAAAAAGGATAAAAATTATATGCATTTTATCAGCGAAATCAGCAATGATACCGGAGATATTTATGATTATGCAGGGTGAAATTTGGGAAGTAGAATTTTTCCCAAATATCGGTAGTGAAATAGGAAAAAAACGCCCTGCTATTGTAGTCAGCTATGACTCCATAGGCAAATTACCTTTAAAAACCGTTGTCCCGATAACAGATTGGTCTAATAGCTATGCGAACTACCCTTGGATGATTAAAATTACGAATGATAATATTAACGGCTTAAGTAAACTCTCGGCTATTGATTGTTTTCAAATCAGAAATTTTTCTGATAGTAGATTTGTGGTGAAGCTCGGAGAGATTGAGACAGAGATGCTTACACATATTCATCAAGTGATTGCAAAAACTCTTAATCCAAAATATAAATTAGTTTAGAGGATTTAATTGTAGTTGCCCAGCGTAGGTATCATTGATTGAGAAAATTTCAGCATTGAGCGAAGAATTTTTCTTTAATTTTGACTTTTTTCCACAAAATTTAATAAATATTACATGATTAGTGCATTATTTAGATAAAGTTATGTATCTAATTTCTAAAAGGCAAAAAATGAAAATATTTTTTCTTACCATCGGATCACTAGTCATTATGATTTGTTTTTCCGGTTGTCTCACTAATCCTGAGATATCAAAACAATTCACATCAAGTAGTATTGGATGCGAAACGCAAGATATTAGCATCTTTAATGAGACAGCAGCGCTTAATGGTATGCATGCATGGACAGCAGAATGTAAAGGAAAACAATACCTCTGCACATATCATGAAACCGCTGGTGCTAGATGTACAGAAAAGCGATAAAAAAAAAGGTTGATTTTTAGAATACTAAAATCATTAAATGTATCTTTAATTGGCGAAATATTTCACATTTAGTGGAAGAGCAGTGAGAAGTGAATTTTTTTTGTTTAAATTAAGTTTTATTCCTTTATACTCTCTCCATTCTTATCAAAAAGGGGTATCTCAATGAAAAAAATTCTTATAAGTATGGTTGCTGTTGCAGCACTTACAACAGCGAGTTTCGCAACGGTTAATAGTCAAACGGGATGTGGACTTGGTTCTCAAATCATTCACGATGACAGTTCAGCATTGATGCTAGCACTGCAAGCGACTACTAATGGTACATCTGGAAATCAAACGTTTGGTATTACTTCTGGAACTTCTGGATGTAAAAAAGCACGTTTGGTTATGAATGAGCGTGCGGCAGAGTTTGTTGCGGCAAACATGGATCAGCTTTCACGTGAGATCGCGATAGGTCAAGGTGAGAGTGTTGAGACACTGGCAGAGCTTTTGAATATCGAAAACAAAGCGGCATTTGCGGTAGCATTGCAAGCAAATTACAAAGCTATCTATAGCAATGAAAAGGCAGATATGGCAAACGTGCTTGATAACGTTGTGACTATCACTGGTTAATCGATAGTTTTTTTCCGTTCATGGTTCGACAGGCTCACCACGAACGGAATGTAAAGTTGTGCTCTTCAAAATATTAACTTTAGCTT
>JAMCPS010000081.1 GCA_023379705.1 Campylobacterota bacterium | reverse complement strand
ATTTACTAAATTTTACTAGCCAGTGCTCAAACCCTTGCGGAACACCCAACTGTGCACCACTTATAATTTCTTTCGTTTCACGGTTCCATCCGATAGAAGCTTTTGGCTGTGCACCTCCGGGTGATGCAGCATTTTCCATAAAAGCTGCGATGTGATGAAGTGCGTCGGATTGTTCACCTTTGATGATAATTTGAGAATCCAAATACATCTGACGCAAATCCATGATTTCGACTTTTTGATTGGCAAATTGTGGCTGATCGCTCGGTTCATACTCCAATGCCCCCATTGCGCGTGAACCGATATAGGATAATCGCATCAAGAGATTTACATCTGCTATGCTTTTCCCTTTTTCCTCGTAATAGCGATCGATTACTTTCATCCCAAATTTATCGGGCAGGCTATCATGAAATGCACCAGGAACACCTTGGAAATAAGGGGTATCTGTGTTGGTATATACACCTTTTAAACTATTGATTGCAAGTTTATGAGGCGAAATTTCCAGTCCAATCTTTTGAAATATCGGATCATATTCAAAATAGACCGTCCGTCCATCATACAGTAATGTCCCAACGGTATGACCATACAGTTTTGCAGTAATCTCTGTCATTTACGAACCCTTTTACGATCTTGCAGTGAAGCATTCACACGAATTTCTTCCAATGTTTTTAATGCACGTTCTTTAACGAGATTCTCGCCCTTTTCATCCAACTGCAAAACAAAGAGTAATTTGAACATATTTTTAGCAGACAATGTACCATTTTTTAGAAATACACGGTAGGTAGGGAGTGGAATCCCTGCACGCGATGAAAGCTCTTTCTGAGTAATATCTTGGGCAATACGTTCCTTTTCAAACATTTCTGCCAAACGAGACAGCATCTCTTGTTCAGTATATAGCTGTAGCATTATATTTCACCTAAAGTATGATATATCATATATTAAATCAATAAATAAAGTTTAATAGATATTAAAATATCTATTACTTTATATCTAAACTTATCACTTATTTTATCGTAAAACAAATAAAAATGTATTTTTCTATATTTTTATTTATATTGCTATCAGTATCGTTAACTTTACTATAGTTATATCGAAGAGAATATCGTTTTAATTACTGACTTCCACCAATGAATAGCTATATGTTTATTTGGTGGAATTAGATGGAGGTAGATCAAATAAAGATTATTTTAATTTCTAAAAAATGTACAAGAGTTGAATGCAAAAGAACCAAGTTTTGGAGGTTCACTTTTTAATATTTATTACGCAAAACAAAAATATACTTTTTAAATCGTTGTGATTGACGTTATATTGGGGATTGTATTTATCGAGAGGAAATGGTGGGTCAAGCAGGATTTGAACCTGCGACAACTCCGTTATGAGCGGAGGGCTCTAACCACTGAACTATTGACCCGTTTGTGGAGCGCAATTATAAACGCTATTAGATTAGACGAAGCTTTTTTTACCGACATTATCGTATAAATATCGAAATTTATACGCTATAAGATTTTCCATAACCGCAAACAGCACCATAAAGTTAACAAAACTGCTCCCTCCATAGCTAAACATCGGCAAAGGAACCCCGACCACCGGGAAAAGCCCCATCGTCATTGCAATATTTATACTCATGTAAATAAAAATCAGAAGCGATAAACCTCCCGAAACGACCTTGGTATAATAGTCACTCGCCCAGTTAGAAAGCATCAATAAGTGTATAATGAGCGCAGCATAGAGAGTAATGAGAAATAATCCTCCAAAAAAGCCAAAGCGTTCAACAACATAGGCAAAAATAAAATCACTCGAAGCAATAGGTAGGAACTTCATTTGCGTCTGTGTCGCATCTTCTTTATCTTTGCCCATAAAACCGCCTGAACCGATCGCGATAATAGACTGCTCCACATGATAGCTGGGCTTTTCACTGACAAAATCAGCCAAACGCTGTTTTTGATAATCGTGAAGCTGTGTGTAAATAAGCGGTAAAGAAATCAGAAAAACAGCCGCCAATCCAACCCAAATCTTCCAATAAACACCGACCAAAAATAAAATGCCAAACCCCAATAACGCCAATACCGTAGCCGTTCCCAAATCCGGTTCTTTGGCAATGAGGATAAAAGGCAACAAAATAAAAAATGAAAGTTTCATGAACGCTTTGAATCGATACCCTTCACGTTCTGGAGGATTTCGGCTAATCAAATAAGCCAACATCAATACAAACGCAGGCTTAATAAGCTCAGAGGGCTGCAACGTAAAATGAACAAACGGAATTTCTATCCATCGTTGTGCACCCAACCTCGTATGTCCAACAAATTCTACTGCAACCAGCAATAAAATGCTCACCCAATAAAAAATGGGAATAAGCCAAAACAGACGCCGTACAGGCAACAAAAATAACGTCACGAACACCCCGATGCCTACTGCAACATAGGTCAAGTGTTTTTGCCCAAGCATGGGATGAATCTCATTGATCAACCAGCCGGAGAGAAAAATAATAGGGATTAGCAGCACAACAGTCACAAAGTCAAAGTGTGCTAAAATTCTACGATCAATATTGAGCACTGTAATCTCATCTTTAAATTAAATAATTTTGAGTGAATTGTAGCATAAGGGGACTTAACCCCAAAGGACTCAATTTCAAGGAAATGAATGGAACGTGAAAATATAACTTTTGTGGTTGAAGAAGCCATGCGTCTTGACCTGTTTTTGGTCGAAAAGCTGGCTCAAACACGTAACCAAATTGCGCAGCTTATCGAACAAAATGCGATCGAAATCAATGGCAAACGATGTGCTAAACCCGGGGTAAAACTCAAAGAGGGGCAATACGTCCAGATACTTTTTCCAAAAGCAAAATCAACCCCTGCGATGGTGATCGATTTTGATGTCGAAATTTTATACGAAGATGACGATATTTTGGTCATCAATAAACCCAGTTCTCTCACCGTTCACCCTGCACCTAGCGTAAAAGAACCGACGCTTGTCGATTGGCTCAAACATAAAGGGATCAGCCTCTCAACCCTCAGCGGTGAAGAGCGCCACGGTATTGTTCACCGACTTGACCGCGGAACCAGCGGTGTGATGGTGGTCGCCAAAAACAACACAGCTCATGAAGCGCTCTCTCAACAATTACAAGACAAAAGCATGGGACGCTATTACCTAGCCGTTTGCACCCCTCCTCTCAAAGACGAAGAAACAACCATCGACAGACCCATCGGTCGAAGTGCTCAAAATCGTCTCAAAATGGCGATCAATGAAGCAGGTAAAACGGCCAAAACAATGTTTCGAAAACTTCTCACGTCACACGATGGGAACAGCGAGCTTATCGTCTGTAAACTTTTCTCGGGACGAACGCACCAAATCCGTGTTCATCTCGAATCCATAAGCCGTCATATCCACGGTGATCACCTCTACGGCGGGCAAGCCAAAGACATCAAGGTGGAACATATTTTGCTCCATGCCTATATGCTGTATTTGGTTCATCCAACCACGGGTGAATCGCTCCATTTCAAAGCTCCGCTGGATGCAGTTATGGAGACTTATTTAAACAAACATTTTAATTTAAAGGAACTTCATGCGAACATCGATGCTATACGCTTTGAGCATCTCTTTAGCGCTTAATCTTTTTACCGGGTGCAGCAAGATACCTGTTCCTGAAAAAGTCATTACGGTTGATCCTACACTACCTGTTCCCTCATTGAACGGTTCTTTATCCGATATTACCGCTACCGCATTTGAATGGAAAGCGATGGAAGACCCAAGAGTAAGCGGCTTTTACGTCTACCGATCCTCACAAAGCAACGAAGATAAAAAACTTCAGCGCATTGCTACCATTGAGAGCCGCTATGCAACTCATTTTGTGGATGATCACTTGGTTCCCAATACTCAATACCAATACCGCTTTTCATCCAAAGGAAAAGGAGATACCGAATCTCCTGCCAGCGAGAC
>JAMCPS010000080.1 GCA_023379705.1 Campylobacterota bacterium | reverse complement strand
AATAGAATATATCTTATGTTATCTAAAGTAGATAATGTCTAATATATAGTTGGTTTCGTATTGTATATAACTAAAGCTATACAGCAATTTATTTAGCATAAATATGTTCATACTCTTTTGGAACTTGTGAAGTTATTTCGCCGCTTGGAAGCTGAAAATAAGCGACACCATCACGGCTGTATACATTGGCCACACCGTTAGCCAAGCTACGTGCTTGAGCTTCTTTAATTGCTTTTTTACCAATTTGAAGAACCATATCTCTAAATTTAAAATTTTCTACTGTCTTCATTCGATTCCTCCAACTGAAAATAATTGATTATTGAATAATAACCAGACATTTTTCTTTGAATATTGGTAACCCATTGCGTATTATCCATTCAATAATTGCAAGGTTTACCCCTTCATAGTCATGTGCAATATAGGTACGAACATCATAAAGTCCTTTAAGCTCGTCACTATTGAAAGAATCAAGGATCTGCGTTGCGTTTTCTTGTTTAAGCTTATTGAACTGCTCTGCAATTGCTGTCAAATGCATAAGTATAGCTGGACGCATGGTGATTTCGTCATCCAAGGCATTCGTAATACTTCCAGCATTATCAACAATATTTTCAATGTAGTCAATTTTCTCAAGAACCATATAAATCTTACTAATTGACTCTTTAGACATACAATGCACGATCAATAATAAATTTTTTACCCGTTTTTCCCATACCAGTGCGATCTGCCAAATCTACCTGGACACCCAAAGCATTACTGAGTTCATTTTGAATTTGACGAATTCGTTCGAAAGATTTAAAGCCATACTTAGATGCAAATTCAGGGGTAGCTTCAACCAATATATCAATATCACTTTTTTCAGTTGCATCATCTCTTGAATATGATCCAAAAAGGGCTTGTATCAAAAAACCTTCTTGCGCATATTTAGCTTTGACATTTCTAAGATAATTTAAAATTTGTTCTTTGTTCATAGTAATGATTATAGCAAAATTGTCGCAATATTCAGTCTGTGTGTATTTAACAGCTGCAGCCACTTATATAGGATGAATTTAAAAGAATGGTATTATTTCGTCACATACTATTTGAATTGCCAATTTTCTATACACTAAAGGCCCACATCGACCCCTACATAAGGAATCCCATGAGTAACCGTAAAATCGTCATCGACCCCGTCACCCGCATCGAGGGGCATCTGCGTATCGAGGTAGAGGTGGATGAGGACAATGTTGTCACCGAAGCATATGATTATAGCAAAATTGTCGCAATATTCAGTCTGTGTGTATTTAACAGCTGCAGCCACTTATATAGGATGAATTTAAAAGAATGGTATTATTTCGTCACATACTATTTGAATTGCCAATTTTCTATACACTAAAGGCCCACATGCAACTTCGAGTCAGTGATCAGCGCTATGCTCTACAATATGATCAAAACAACAACTATATGTTGGCATATGAAGATATAGACGTAAACGTTGACAGTAATTTAATTGTAGTAGATCCCTATGTATGTTTGTTTGACGATGATTGGAAAATCGTTGATGAAGTTTGGGAATATCTGCAGTACCTGTTTCATATCAAGAAACTATCATTTTCGGCGGTAATCACAAAAGGGTCAGATCTCAAGCTTTTTTATGAATTTTTGCAACAGCATAAAATCAACTATCGTGCTACTAGCCAAAAAACCATTCATGACTTCAGTGCATGGCTATCACACTGTGATCTACAGCCCCTTAATCGCATTATTTCATCCATGAAAAACTTTTATCAATACCATCATCAGCAAAATGGCCTCTCTACCCCATTTGATACAAGTACCCCATCAAGTCGCCCTGCTCCATCAAATGGACATACAAAGAATGCCCCTATTCACCAAAAGCGCATTAAAATCAAAGAGTTTGATAATGGTATTCGAGTACTCTCCAAAGACCAAATTGAAACCATACTCAATGCCTGTACCATGCAGCGCGACCGTATTTTATTTGAACTACTTCTTTTTACGGGAATCCAAATCGCAGAGGCTCTGAGCTTAGATATATCATCTCTTGGTATTCCCGCTAAAAGACCACTTAGTCTTGATAAAGATAACACTCAAACGAAAAGCTATTATCATCAGCATAAAACCGGTATTCAAGATCTTCATATTCCGGCGCCATTGATGGAAAAACTTTCAAATTATTATGAGGATATTTGGTCAAAGATATACGATTCAAAGAAGATGGAGCATGAATTCTTCTTTATCTCTGAATTTCACAATAACAAGGGGGCTCCTTTAACATACCAGGCGGTTTGGGAACGTTGCCGCGTCATTGGTAAGAAGACGGGGATCTTTTTTACCCCTGAGGATTTTAGACATACTCATGCTGTAGTTTTGTGCTGTGATAAAGAATGGAGCAAGCGTCTAAGAGAACTTTTGGGCAAAACACATGTTGCATTAATTGACATATACGCTCAGATTGCACACAATGATCCAATCATGGAAGAACTAATCCCCTTTTATAAAAGCTATGGAGTCATTCATGGATAAAATAAATAGAGCAAAGGATTAATATGCCTAAAGGCGATTCTCTCAAACGATATAAAGAAGAACAAAAACTACAAACACGCAAAAAGCTCGAAGAGGCTATCAGAGAGCTCAAAGCATCCGGAGGTGCAAAGATATCTGTTGATCAGCTTGCGACGCTTTGTGGCATCAGCAGAGCGACGATTTATGCCAATTATAAAGATCTATTGGATAATCTATCCACAAAAGGCCAAACAAACTCGAAACAGCGACATGTGCGATTCAAAGAAAATGAGTCAATTATCAATAAACTTCGAGAAGAAAATCGTGAACTTCGTCTTGCAAATAATCAATTGATAGATCAAGTGGTTGCTATGAAATTAATGTTTACCAATAAAATAGAAACAAAGCAATGACAAAATTCATTGTGCTCGTAGTAGCTTTAACCTCTCGAAAGAGGAAGTGGTCAACTTAGTGATCGAAAAATTGTTCGCCGAGCATGGTGAAAATATTATTAAAAAGATAGAAGCGCTGTAATAATAAAGGGTTGTACTTTGCATTTAACAATTAGAATGGGTTGGCATGATAATAACTGGAATGGGAAAATTTGTCTTGATCCAGAAAATAATACTTATTGTACTGGAAAGGACTCTCTATCCAGAGGCACAAAGATAAAAGATCTTAATAAAGAGATCCTTCATAAAGATGAATATGTTAGTGACTTTTTTGAGCCAGCAAATTTACCACCTTGTTTTTGGTCAATTAATGCCTTTAGTCCACGGTCAATGAATGTTACTCATCATCATTTTAATCCTGTCATTTCACAAACTATATCTGAAGTGCTTAAGCCCTATTCTGTTTTTACTTGGCCGACAAAACTTTCAATGGTTCACAATAAAGAGAAACGTAGTATTAATAAGTTTCATTCTGATTTAGATACGCGTATAAATAATTATATCAATCATTTTGTTCCAAAAGAAAGTATTATCTTTTTTTATTCTTCAATTAATAATCCAGTAAACAAAGATTTTAAAAATAGCGTAGATAAAAATAAATTTTTATTGCTAGGTTGTTCCGTTCTTGCAGAGCTGCCTTCTGTAAAATACTTTCCGATAAATGATACTGAATTAGGAGAAATTCGTAAAAATGTTGCCAATGCAAATTTTTCATCAATTAATCAAGCACTACAGGTCACTCATTTTCCAGACCAATATGTTTTACTCCCTTATAAAGAGTATATATCATATGTAAGAAATAAGCCTGATAATAAAAACATTTTAAATGAAATGAAAGTTGTAATAGATGAAGAATCTTTGGCAAATGGTTTTAAATATGTTTCTATGAATATAGACGATGACAAATGTCTTTACGTACTGGGTACAAATAAAAATCTGTACCAAAGCGGACACGGATTCTTTATCAAAGCTTAATTCTGCTTTTTCTCTCGCTTTAAACCATTCTTCTTCATCCAGTTATATAAATTTGCTTCTGTAGTCCCATATCGACTTGCAATAAACTTTTGAGTAGAGCCATTTACAAACAAAGCTTCTATTTCAGGCTTGAATTTATCTAGTTTACTTTTACCAGGACCTTTTGGACGTCCTAATTGAATCCCGCTTTCTTTTTTAAATCGTAAAGCCTCTTTGGTTCGTGAGGAGATGAGATCACGTTCAATTTCCGATGCCATTGAAAAAACCATAGCCATGACTTTACTTTGAATAGAACCATCTAAATGCCAATCCCCTTTAACGGCATAAATCTTGATCTGTTTATCCGTTGCAATTGAGAGGATCTCCATAATCTCTAACATACTTCTGCCCAATCTTGAAAGTTCGCTGACGATCAAAACATCATCTTTTTGTGCATCTTGAATGATCGGGTAGATTTTTCTTTTTTTCCACGACACTTTTCCTGATATTTGCTCTTCCACAAACTCCACATGCCCTAAGTGCTTTTCATTGGCCAGCTTTAAAATATCCGATTTATTTTTTTCAATATCTTGATCGATCGTCGAAATGCGCAAATAGGCAGTAGTTTTCATGAAAAATAGCCTCATTTAATGAAAAGGATTTAATTTGTTTAATTATAGTGTAAATAGTATCTTTTATTCAATGATATAGACAATAATAATTAGGCTAAAATAAACGTTCATTTTCACTATAGGAAAATCATGCCAAGAAACGACTTGCTATCCAAGGATGAACAAAAAAGATTTGATACGCCTCCTCAATTTACAAACGCACAAAATGAGTATTTTTTCAAACTACCCATAGAGCTACAAGAGAGGCTTAACACATTCGACAACGATACCAGCAAGGTTGCTTTTATCCTATTGTATGGCTATTTTAGGGCAACTTACATATTTTTTAAACTTGACTCCACTCCAGTAAAAGATATAGACTTCATCAAAAAAATGTATTCGTTGCATTATGAAACCGATACTCCTCCCAGCGTGCGAACGCTTAGAAGACACAAAGTGCTTATTAAAGAGTACCTCGGTATACGCGCTTATGACGAATCTATTCATCTAAATCTTATAAAAGAAGCGGAAAACCATGCGGGAAATTTTCTTCACCAAAAAAAGATTTTTTACGCGCTGGTTGATGCCGCTAAGAACTTGAGGATAGAAGTACCAAGCTATACGCAACTCTCCCAGATCATATCAGACGCGCAAAATCTTCATAAACACGAAGTGCTCAATAAGCTATCAGCATTCATGCAGGATAATCGCCTTCAAATCCTTGAAGAGTTTTTGGACAAAGATGATAACTATAAAAATCGTTACGTAATCATGCGCTACAAACAACTTGAGCACTCCACAAAAACCAAAAAGATCGCCGAGAGTCTCGTCCGATATCGCACAATCCAAACCAAATACACTCAATGCCAACCCATCATCAGCTCAATCGGTTTAACTCCTGCAATCGCCCAGCATTACGCTCGTTGGATTGAAAAGAGTCAAGTCTTCCAAATAACAAATAAAAAAGACATCGACGTCTATTTCTTGCTCCTCTCATTTATCTATTACCAATACCTAATCCGTAATGATAATCTAATTGATCGATTCATTAGTGTTGTTCAAAGTGCGAAGAATTCGGCTACAAGGGCTCAAAAGGAGTTGAGCCACGCGCAAGCTCCTGCTAAAAATAAAGTCATTGAGTCTTTACAAAACAGTAATCTATCGATTATAAACACCATTTCCGCAATTACAAAAGACACTTCTCTGACCGCCCTTAAAAAGGTGGAAAAAATTGAAAAAGTACTTGAAGAACAGACAATACACATCAAATCCATTATGAGTGAAAATGACGGAATCGATGCTATTGGCAACAACTCCTTTGATGTTATCGAAACCAAATCGATCTCCCTCCAAGGGAAACTTTCTGGGATACTCAGAGAGATTGAATTTGAAGAAGTATCCTCAAATAAGTATTTGATTGAAGCAATCAATCATTTTAAAACAACCGGCGGTGCCATCACAAAAACTGCACCCGTCAAATTTTTGGAGCCTGATGCGCAAAAAGCTCTTACCGATGATGGGAAATTCAGGGTATCCCTGTACAAAGCCCTCCTATTTATTGGCGTGAGTGACGGAATTAAATCGGGGACACTTAATCTCAAACATTCCTATCGTTATCAGAATTTTGATCATTATTTGATTGATAAAACAGAGTGGATAAGCCACAGAGAGAAGATATTAGAGCTTAATGATATGCAACATTTAAAAGAGATAGAACTGTTTTTGAGGCCTATTCGGCATAAACTCAATCAATCGTATGCCACGACAAATGAACGTATTCGTCAAGAACTTAACACCGATTTCACATCTACCGCCGATTCATTTCATTTGAAAACACCATGCGTTGCAAAAGAAGATGAGGACGATACAATTAGCTCCTACCTGCCTCATGAGAGCTGCCTGTCTATCATTGATATTCTAAGCTCGATCAACCATATTACCGGTTTCTCTAAGCATCTAAACCATTTTAACCCGGCCGTTAAAAATAAAGTGGATAGCCATCTTATTTTCGCTGCAATCTTGGGATACGGCTGTAATATCGATGTCTCAAAAATGGGTAAAATTTCCAAAGGCGTTAATCAAAATCAGCTTGATACTGCCAAAATATGGTACTTTACTGAGGAAAATACCATAGAAGCTAATGATCGTATTATAGAATTCATGAACGATCTGCCCATCATCAAACTACTCAAGCACGATCAAGAGATTAACCATACCGCAAGTGACGGTCAGAAGTTTAATATGAAAAGCTCCATCGACTCGGTGAATGCAGGGTATTCATTCAAATATTTCGGCACTTTAAAAGGGGTAAGCGTCTACACATTTATTGATGAAAGCCATCGTCTTTTTTATTCTACCGTAATCAATGCAACTGAGAGGGAGAGTGGCTATGTGATCGATGGGCTTATGCACAACGATGTAGTCAAAAGTGATATCCATTCAACGGATACCTATGGGTTTAGCGAGGTAATTTTTGGATTGACCCATTTGCTGGGCTTTTCTTTTGCGCCAAGGATTAAAAATTTCAAATATCAACAGCTCTACAGCTTCAACAGCGTGAAAGAGTGTCAACAATTAGGCTACACGCTATTGCCAAAACATAAAATAAACGTGGAGTTGATTCAGGAATACTGGGATGATATCCTCAGATTTATCGCTACTATCAAAACGAAAAAAACGACCGCATCTCAGCTCTTGAGACGGCTAACCTCGTATTCACGTCAACACCGCCTCTATGCTGCGCTCAAGGAGTTTGGAAAGATAATAAAAACAGACTTCTTGTTAACCTACATCGATGATGTCGAACTTCGACAAAGGATCGAAAAGCAGCTCAATAAGGTGGAAAATTCCAACAAATTCTCTAAGGCAGTATTTTTCGGAAACAACTCAGAGTTCCAAGTCGCTACCGCAGAAGAACAAAACGTCGCCAACAACTGTAAACGACTTATCCAAAACTCAGTTATTCTCTGGAATTATCTCTACATGAGCCAAAAAATAAAAGAGTCAAAAAAGTCAGAAGATAGAGAGCGGATCATCAAAGCAATAAAAAACGGCTCTATCGTTCACTGGAGCCATATCAATTTTTATGGAGAATATGACTTTACGCGTCTCGACAAGCGACACGAGGACTATTTTAATATTTATGCGCTTAAAGATCTTGACATTTCACACTGAACACTTTAAACTGTACGGAATAAAACCGAGCGTGAGAGAAGCATAATGGAAAACTTTCGTGACAACAATTATGGATATCCTCTTCCCTCAGCAGTCATTGAGCTGATCGAAGAGTTCGAAGAAGATGAAGACGAGGAAAAAATGGAATGCTTAGGTAAGATTCTTGATCAATGTGACAATACTGACCTTCGAATTCTACGTGATTACGAGAAGCTTTCGCAAATCATTGAAGACTACTTCGAAATGCTTTATGAGCCGGACATTCTTTTAACAAAATTGGTTGATTATGCTCGTTGGGGAAGATTTTAATATTTGGATTTTTCCTACAATCGCTTCACAAAAACTACGCCATTGACTTACTTATTTACTTCTGATACAATAACTACATGGAAATAGCCGAAACTACCATTTTTACCCGTGAGATTACCCGTATTCTCTGCGATGAGGAATATAAGGAACTTCAAACCTTTTTAGTAGAACACCCTAAAAGCGGAGCGGTAATCAAAGGTTCAGGTGGATTGAGAAAGATCCGTTGGTCTACTAAGAACAGCGGTAAAAGCGGTGGAATCCGAAATATCTACTATTATCATGAGGAAAACAGTCTTATTCTCATGATTTATGTGTATGAAAAAAGCAAAACATCCGATTTAACACCTAAACAAATCGAGATGCTTCGAAAAACTTTCATGGGAGGTTTATGATGGAAGATACAATGTTTAATGACCTACTAGCAAGTGTTGGTGAAGCAAAAGAGATATTGCAACACACAAAGCGACCTTCGCGTTCATTCATGATTGATGAGCCGGATGCTAAATCTATACGAGCACGATTAAAGATGACTCAGGATGAGTTTGCAGGGCTTTTAAATATCAGCGTAAACACACTAAGAAACTGGGAACAGGCACGTCGTAAACCGGAAGGGCCTGCGCGTGTACTACTTGGAATTGCTGCTACACATCCAGAAGTATTTGCTCACTAAGCACTTAGTGCACCTGACGGGGCTAGAAAACTAGAATTAAGTCTTATTAAAGGATCGGTGTCCGCTTTGGTACAGATTTTTATTTGTACCCTATAAAATTAACCATCATGCTGCCACCCAAAAAAGCATTCATGACTTCAACGCATGGCTATTGCACCATGAGTTAAAACCTATTAATCGTATTCTTTCATCAATTAAAAGCTTTTATCAATATCATCAGCAAAACGGCCTTATAAATCCATTTAACACAAGTAACGTATCAATCCGCCCTGCCCCATCTAGCAGCCGGATAACCAACAACCCCATTTTCCATCAGCACCTAAAAATCAAAGAGTTTGATCGCGGTATTCGTATACTCTCCAAAGATCAAATTGAAACCATACTCAATGCCTGTACTATGCAGCGTGACCGAATTTTATTTGAACTTCTTCTCTTTACGGGAATACAAATCGCAGAGGCTCTGGGCTTAGATATATCATCTCTTGCTATTCCCACTAAAAGATCACTTAGCCTTGATGAAAATAACACTCAAACGAATAGCTACTACCATCAGCATAAAACCGGCATTCAAGATCTCAATATTCCGGCGCCATTGATGGAAAAACTATCAAATTATTACGAGAATATTTGGCTAAAGATATATGACTCCAAGAAGATGCAGCATGAATTCTTCTTTATCTCTGAATTTCATAATAACAAGGGAAAACCTTTAACATACCAGGCGGTTTGGGAACGTTGCCGCGTCATTGGTAAGAAGACAGGGCTCTTTTTTACCCCTGAGGATTTTAAACATACTCATGCTGCAGTTTTGTACCGTGATAAAGAGGGTAGTAAGCGTCTAAGAGAACTTCTAGGCAAAACACATGTTGCATCAATTGACACCTATGCTCAGATTGCACACAATGATCCAATCATGAATGAGCTAATCCCCTATTATGAAAGCTATGGAGTCATTCGTGGATAAAATAAATAGAGCAAAGGACTAATATGGCTAAAGGCGATTCTCTCAAACGATATAAAGAAGAACAAAAAATACAAACACGTATAAAGCTTGAAGAAGCTATCAGAGAGCTCAAGGCATCCGGAGGTGCAAAGATTACGGTTGATCAACTTGCGACGCTTTGTGGCATAAGCAGAGCGACGATTTATGCCAACTATAAAGATCTCTTGGAGAACCTCTCAGATAGAAGTACCACTTCAATGAAAATACAAGCAAACACTTCAAAAGCAAAAGATGCCATTATTGCCGATTTACGTGAAGAAAACAAAAAACTTCGTTTAGCAAATAACGCACTTATGGATCAAATTGTTGGAATGAAAATTTTACTCGAAAAAACTACCTGAGATAGAAGCTTTTCAAATCTCCTGGAAGTTATTTTGGAGGGTGTGTTTTATTTGACGGATCAGTTTACATTTTAACTATACGTAATTTACACCCTCAGCTTGTCCACTTTAATTGTGGTTCAACGTGACGCATTGCACAATCGGTGAGATACGAGTTAATAAGGGTTTGATACGGTAGCCCCATTTTTACAGATAGCTCTTTGAAATACTCAATAGTATTGACATCAACACGAGAATATTTGGCTAAAGATATATGACTCCAAGAAGATGCAGCATGAATTCTTCTTTATCTCTGAATTTCATAATAACAAGGGAAAACCTTTAACATACCAGGCGGTTTGGGAACGTTGCCGCGTCATTGGTAAGAAGACAGGGCTCTTTTTTACCCCTGAGGATTTTAAACATACTCATGCTGCAGTTTTGTACCGTGATAAAGAGGGTAGTAAGCGTCTAAGAGAACTTCTAGGCAAAACACATGTTGCATCAATTGACACCTATGCTCAGATTGCACACAATGATCCAATCATGAATGAGCTAATCCCCTATTATGAAAGCTATGGAGTCATTCGTGGATAAAATAAATAGAGCAAAGGACTAATATGGCTAAAGGCGATTCTCTCAAACGATATAAAGAAGAACAAAAAATACAAACACGTATAAAGCTTGAAGAAGCTATCAGAGAGCTCAAGGCATCCGGAGGTGCAAAGATTACGGTTGATCAACTTGCGACGCTTTGTGGCATAAGCAGAGCGACGATTTATGCCAACTATAAAGATCTCTTGGAGAACCTCTCAGATAGAAGTACCACTTCAATGAAAATACAAGCAAACACTTCAAAAGCAAAAGATGCCATTATTGCCGATTTACGTGAAGAAAACAAAAAACTTCGTTTAGCAAATAACGCACTTATGGATCAAATTGTTGGAATGAAAATTTTACTCGAAAAAACTACCTGAGATAGAAGCTTTTCAAATCTCCTGGAAGTTATTTTGGAGGGTGTGTTTTATTTGACGGATCAGTTTACATTTTAACTATACGTAATTTACACCCTCAGCTTGTCCACTTTAATTGTGGTTCAACGTGACGCATTGCACAATCGGTGAGATACGAGTTAATAAGGGTTTGATACGGTAGCCCCATTTTTACAGATAGCTCTTTGAAATACTCAATAGTATTGACATCAACATTAAGCGATATCTGCTTTTTTACTTTTTTTGCATACGGGTTTTGGACAGATTGTGAAAAGTCGTATTCATCTCTCATGGTAAAAACTCCTTATATTGGCGTGCTTCGTTTTTGGTTGATTCTCTGGCTGAGATAATCCGTATGATTCCATCTTGATCTCTATAGCAGTGAACAACGGTCAGTATTTTTAGGGTATAGCTCATCCCCAACAAAATAAACCGCTCTTCTTCTTGTGAGTGATCAGAGTCATGGAGTAAACGGGCGAAATCATCATCAAAGACAGTTCGAGCCTCTTCAAATGTGATGCCATGCTTTTTGACGTTAGTAAATGCTTTAGCTGGATCCCATTCAAACTGTAACGATTTCATAATGCTATGATAATGATTTAATCATGATAAGTCAAGTATACATCTGAGAAATTAAAAGTCTTGCCCTTAAAACAAGCAAATTTGTCAAACAAATAACACTGTGTTTAATCATAGTAATAAAAAGTTTGATTTTTTGTGGAAATGACTTAAATGTGGGGTTTTTTTTAAGATCAAGTGATAGATATTATTTTATTTGACAGACAAATCTACTTAAGATAACTTATGTTGACCAAAGTTAAATAATCAAGTGTTTATAATTATATGATCTCTGAATCAATAAGTGTTACTGGCCCGATTAGACTCGGGCCAGATCATCATATAAGATGAATGTACGTAGGTATACTTAACTTAGCTTTATCGGTTAGTTCGACGCGATCTATTAATGTTGAGGACAAGCCTCTTTCAATCTGCACTAGATACCAGCTGTTGCTACCATATTCTAAAACAATTTTGGTTGCGGTATTTACCCACCCACTCTTTTTGCCACCAGCCTCATATTTATAGGAAATTCCTGTCCAACTCTTTTTAGGAATTTTAAGCTGCAGTAACTTATTTTCTGCCTCGCCTATCTTACTAAATATTAAACGAATATCAACAGTATTCGCATAACATCTACCTTGAATTTCTTGAATTACCTTCTCAAGTTTTGTATTATTACCTTGATGAATTTTGATCTTTTCCATCATTTGCCCCATATTTTGTTAGATACAGAAAACTCTCTGTTCATACTGTAATATGTTTTTTGAAAGAAACGGGGAAGCAAAAAGAGAATAAATTTAAGCCTAAACCTATAAATAATGCTTTTATGTTACGAATATACACAATTTATAGGTTAATTTCAGCTTCTAATGATTTCAATATGTCTATTAGCTCATCTAAGGATGGATAATGACCAACAAAGATCATTGAGCGCATTGCATCATAATCCCTTTGCAGTTCTCGAAATCTTTCTATTGGGGGAATAAGCTAGAAAGTACCTTTTTTAGTAAGATCTGACAATGCCTTATCGATATTATTCGCCTCAAATTCATCAATAAAATCAGAAGATGAAAACACACACCCTCTTCCTCTTCCATAAATACGAGAAAGTACTGATTCTTCGATAGATTTCATTGCTTGCCTATTTCATAATATTTCAGGAAAATATACCATTTTTTCTGAAAAATATCAAACTATTATAGACAATAGACATGAAGTCATAAAAGCTTTATATAGATTAATATTTGTTTAATAAAAAATGATAGATAATATTATAGTTCATTTAATGATAAACACTTCAGTCAGCTCATCCTTAGTGGGTGATGTAGTGCCACAACGCTGGAAACTGATTGGATGATGTAATGACGGGCTGCAGTAAAAACCAACTGACTAAACGCTCGCTTTGATGATGTGCATCGAAGAACGGTAATTTAATGTGCACTATGCAGTAACGCATTGGTTTTAAAATCAAAAGTTACAGAACCATTTTGCATGGAATTTTTTTATTAGGATATTATTCCTTATCATTCAATTTCCTTCCAAAACTTCACTACTCGCTACCATATTCTAAAACAATTTTGGTTGCGGTATTTACCCACCCACTCTTTTTGCCACCAGCCTCATATTTATAGGAAATTCCTGTCCAACTCTTTTTAGGAATTTTAAGCTGCAGTAACTTATTT
>JAMCPS010000079.1 GCA_023379705.1 Campylobacterota bacterium | reverse complement strand
CGTTGTAATATAGGTACTTTTTCACTCCAAAATGTCATAAAACAGGGTTTTGAGTCCAAGCTTCCCAATGTGGAAGAATCACAAATCACGTATTACGCTATTATCCCAAATACCCAGCAAAGCCTTGATTTTACAATCTTTAATCTTTCTAAAAATAGATATGAATCCATTAGTATCCCTATTGTGGTTGACGATGATAGTGTCTCTACGCAAAGTGACCTTTCCCCTACGGATTCACGTCATACTGAATTAAAAGTAGGCGCTGCGGCAATCTTGGGAGTTATTTTAATTGCTCTGTATTACTGGAGACGACAACAAGGGTATCTTATAGCTTCAATAGCTCCTTTATTTTTTGTGGTCTTTACCCTATTGCCAAACTCAAGTGTTTGTGTAAAAAAAGGTGCCCCTTTATACATACTTCCTATCAAAAGCGGAACAATTTTTGAAGTAACTATGGAAGAAACCAATATTGAAGCCGAAAACCAAGTGGGCGATTTCACAAAAATACGCTTGGACAATAAAAAAGTCGGCTGGGTTAACAAACGTGATATATGCTCGAATTAAATGGCTTTATGCTGTTATTATAATTTTTATGGGGATGACCCTCATGATAACAACCTTTTATCTTCTTCCACAACCCTACTCTGTAAAATTAGGTTCATGGTTTATTCGTTTATTCGGCTTCATTGGAGTTAAAACACACGGAACCCTCGATCCTGATGCACAAATGTATTTGGTTAATCATCAAAGTGATGTTGATATCGGCATTATTGAGACCATTAGTTCGAAAAATATCGCCTGGGTAGCGAAAAATGAACTTTTTTCTATTCCCTTTTTTGGCCTTGTTCTGAAACTTCCTCAAAACATTGCTCTTCAACGCGAAAGCAAAACGGCCATTGTTAAACTTATTAAAGAAGTCAAAAGGTGCCTTGATGATGGACGTATAATAACTATTTTCCCAGAGGGGACACGAACAGAAACAGGAAAAATGAAACCTTTTAAACAAGGAGCAAAGCTCGTTGCGGATAAATACGCTCTTAAAGTTCAGCCGATTGTTTTGATCGCTACAGCATCCTATTTTAGCAATAAACGTAAAATATTTCGCCCAGGCGTAGTAAACGCGGTCTTCCTAGATGCATTCTATGCAGATAAAGAAGACCCCAATTGGCTAGCCAATTTACAATTAAAAATGCAAGAGGTATACGATGATGAGCTTACAAACCATCCTAGCCATCGGTAGCGGGGCCTTTATTGGGGCAGTCATGCGTGCTTATCTAAATGGTGTTGTTAATCACCACCTTCCCCACACCCTTCCCTTTGGCACACTCACTGTAAATTTATTGGGGAGTTTTATTATAGGGGCGCTTTTTGCTTATTTTAGCTATAGCACTTTTTTAACCGTTCAGGCGAAATCATTTCTCACCACCGGTTTTTTAGGGGGACTCACCACCTATTCTACCTTTGCCATGGAAACCTTCTTTTTACTCAGTGGTGGCCATCTGCTCATGGCTGCTGTCAATATGGCACTCAACACTTTGGGAACCGTTGCTATGGCAGCTTCGGGCTATTACCTTTTTAAAAGTACTCTATCCTAATCGAATAGTCTCATCCGCACACCACTGTGCCAAATGGGCATCGTGGGTAATCAAAAGCACACCCATCCCTTCCAAGTTAGAAACAATCAATTTCATTATATCAAGCTGATTGAGGTTGTCCAATGCGGACGTTGGTTCATCCAGCAAGAGGAGCTTTGGCTTCATCAATAAAGCACGTAATATCGAGCAGCGCTGAAGCTGTCCGCCTGAAAGCTTATGCGGCAAGGCATTCAAATGTTCCTCATTGAGTCCCATTTTTTTCATCAGTTCTGCATACCCACTCATTGCGGAAACTTCAGAAATTTGTTCTCGTATACTATAGCTAGGATGAAAGGAGCTATAAGGGTCTTGGAATACCTGTGAGAGAGATGAGGCTTTGATCGTCCCTTTATAGGGCTTTGATCGTCCTAAAATAAGCTCAAACAACGTCGATTTACCTACTCCGCTGGGTCCAACGATCGCTTTTATCTCGCCTTGCGCAACACATAAACTAAAATCATCAAACAAAAGTGCCTCTTTGGAGTACCCAAATGTGAGTGATTCAATATTTAGGACTTCTTCGCTCAACGAATTTGCCCTTTTCCATACACTTTGTATTTATAGGTGGTCAAGCCCTCAACACCCATCGGTCCTCGGGCATGGAGTTTATTCGTACTGATCCCCACTTCCGCCCCAAAACCAAAAGCCCCGCCATCTGTAAAACGCGTAGAAGCATTCACATAAACACATGCAGAATCAATGGCATCCATAAAACGCTCTGCTGCAGTAATATTTTCTGTAATGATAGCTTCAGAATGACCCGAACTGTGTTTGACTATATGTTCAATGGCACCTTCTACTCCATTAACCACGCGTATATTCAGAATATTGGCTAAGTATTCCGTATCAAAATCTTCATCGGTTGCTGGTGTAACATTGATAAATTTTTGCGTATGCGAACAGCCTTTGAGCTGTGTGTGTTCACGATCAAACGCTTCTTTAAGAACCGGCAAGATCTCTGCCGCAATCGCCGCATCTACCAATAATGTTTCCATTGCATTGCACACACCCGGTCTCTGCACTTTGGCATTGATAGCGATCGCGATAGCATTTTCAATATCAGCCTCTTTATCGATATAGGTATGGCACAGTCCTTTGTCATGCTTAACAACAGGAACACTCGCATTTTGGCTAACATAACGTATCAGCCCCTCACCACCACGAGGAACAATCAGATCAACGTATTTATCCATCTTGATGAGTTTTGCCACTCCCTCGCGTGATGAATCCGGCAATAAGGCTATTAACTCTTTTGGAAGATTGTTTTGAACCAAGACTTCTTGCAAAACTTCCGCGATAATGGAATTAGAAGCCTCAGCCTCTTTTCCCCCTTTGAGAACGCACCCGTTGGAGCTTTTAAAACACAGCGCTGCCGTATCGGAGGTGACATTAGGTCGTGATTCATAGATGATCCCGATCACCCCGATAGGGATCGACACTTTTTCAATTTTTAGCCCAGCTTCGGTTACCCATCCCTCAATCACACGACCCACCGGGTCTTTGAGTGCCGCAATCTCTTCAATCGCTATAGCCATAGCGTCAATACGCTTTTCATCCAAAAATAAACGCTCTTTAAGTGATGAGGCTAAGTTTTCCTCATTCGCTTTGCGCATATCAATCGTGTTTACTTCGACAATGCGCGCTGTGTTAGTACGAAGTGCTTTTGCCATTTCACGCAATATACGATTACGTTCGCTACCGCTCATGGTTGCCACAATACGGCTTGCACTTTTTGCTTTTTCTAAAAATTGTTCCATAATGATTCCCTTTTAATGAGGGTTATTATAACAAAGGAGAATTAATACAAGAGAAAAGCCAGAGAGCATCAGAGATACTCTCTAATATCTTTTAACAAACTATCCAGATAAACCTTATACTGGTCGAAAAGGCTAAAGTAACTCTGATCGTGCGTGTCGCCCAGAGCCAGTTTCATGTTCGCAGCAATTTCACCCAGTGGGTGGGCTCCGATGTTTTCACTGACACCGATAATATCCAGAAGCAATGCATCAGCGGCTTGTATATTATTAGCACGTAAAAGTTCTCCTAGCTGATCCGAAGACCTGCTGTAGTCTGTAATAAACTCCGATAAGATTTCACAGTAAAATTCCTTGTCTCCTCCACACGTTTCAAGCCCTTTATTAATATCCAAATTCTTTCTTATTACAGCTTCTATGGGCTCACCGCTATGAGTCCCTGTATAGGCATAGATCATTCTGTACAGAGATTCCATTCTCAGAGGCTTTGCTAGCTGTTCAGACATACCTGCACTCTTCATTTTTTGTATGTCGTCCGTTGCAGTGTCACCACTAAGCGCTACAACTACAATATGGTCGTATTTAGGATTCCCCCGAATAATACGCGTTGCTTCAAATCCATCGACTCTTGGCATATTCGCGTCCATTAAGATCATTACAAAATTTGTATCATCTTCAAGTATCTCCAGGGCTTCCTGACCGTCATTTGCCATAACCAGTTCTATACCGCTTCCAGCTAAAAGGCCCGCAAGAACCTTTTGATTGATTGGGTTGTCTTCTGCAACCAATATTCTCTCTCCAGCGAATTCAGAAAAACTTTGTTTTGTAATGTTTCCATGCTGTGGAACAGGGCGTTTTTGGATTGTTTTGTCGCTTTTTCTTCTACTCGCTGAATCTTTGATTTCATGATCCGGTGTTACGACTCCAAAATCCCCTTCTTCTTTTCCATATAAGCGAATCTCTTGAAGTGGCTCTGTTTTTGGTTCTTCTTTTATCTCAGGAACTGTTTTTATCTTTTCTTGAACAGCTACTTCCGGTATGTCATTTTTTTCTGATTTATTACTGCGTGTTTGTGGAATTGAGCTTCTTTTTAGTATAAAGTATAAAACTAAAATGAATACGATGGCTACTGCGGCTATAATCTCTTGTTGAAATTCATTAAACATCAGACACTCTTTTTTTTCTTTAATAATACAGTATTAATTAAACTTTTATACATAAATTTCAACAAATTTACAAATATTAGAAGAAAACAAACTATTTATATATACTATCCAGATGCATAACTTGTAAAAATCACTGCTACCATTTTGCTATCTTTTGCTATTATTTTAATATTGAAAGAGCTTTAATTTTATCGCTTGAGCTAGTGTGCATTAACGCTCAAAAAAAATGCTTTGAATAGCTAAAATTGAGACTTTCAGAAAGGTAATAATGAATAATTCTATTATAGCTATTGACCTTTTTTGCGGTGTCGGCGGGGTAACACGCGGGTTACTCGATGCCGGAATCGATGTTGTCGGCGGTTTTGATATCGAACCTGCCGCGCAAAAAGCATATGAAGAAAATAACAAGCGACCGAACGGCGAAAATGCCAAATACTTTCTCCAAAGCGTAACGGAACTCAAGAAAAAACAGATTTTCGATCTCGTAGGTACAAAGTCCCAACGAAAAAAAGAGGGTAAAAAATTCCTACTTGCCGGATGCGCTCCGTGTCAGCCCTTCTCTCTAAAAAATAAAAATCGCGGTAAAAAAGATGATGAACGCATAACATTGATTACCTATTTTGCAGACCTCATCCATGACACTGAACCCGATTTCGTATTTATGGAAAATGTTGCCGGACTTGAAAAATTCGAGCCCGATAACTTCAAATACTTCACCGATATTTTAAAAACAAAAGGATACAAGTGGGACAAAAAAATCGTTAATGCCCTCCATTACGGTGTCCCACAAAATCGAAAACGTTTCGTACTACTCGCGGCTAAAAAGGGAGAAGTAACCATCCCTGACGGTGAATATGACGGAGTGAGTAAATCCTATAAAACTGTCGGTGACGTAATCCGGAATCTCGATCCTATTGAGGCAGGGGAAGTACATCCAACAATTCCGAACCATAAAACTTGTAGATTAGAAGAAATAAATTTAACCCGTATCAGAGCAACAACTAAAGATGGTGGCAGTAGAAAAGAATGGGATATGTCTTTATGGCTTAAATGTCATTTGGATGAAAATGGTAATCCAAAAGAAGTCCATACCGATACATACGGACGAATGGCATGGGACAAACCAGCTCCAACGCTGACAACTAAATTTTTTAGCTATTCAACAGGTCGATATGGACACCCTGAACAGGATAGAGCTATCTCCCTGAGAGAAGGAGCATTGTTACAATCTTTCCCTGAAAACTATATCTTTTTTGAAAATAGAACTGAAAAAGTTGCTCGCCAGATAGGAAATGCAGTTCCGCCCAAGATGGCAGAAGCTTTTGGAAAATACTTTATAAATTCGATTTAGATTTTACCAGCAAGTGTTCTTGGGCTATTTCTTCTTATGTACTCTGATTCATTCAACCCTATTCTTGAAATATACGCACTAAACTCATTAGCTATACGTTGTGCATGCAATCTTTTCAGACTTGCAATATATGTAAATTCAACATCATCTTGCATATTCTTTAAATTAGGAAATAGAACCTTTTTCCCTTCGGGATCAGGATTAAAAAGAAAATTTTGTCGATCTTTCAAGCTATATTTGATCTTATATTTACTACCGTCTCTTAACAGAATATCGAATTTTTCCTCATCTAGAATAAGTTTCAAAAATATAAAATTTGTTTTTTTCTTTAACCCAATACTATCACAACGCGGTTGAAGACACAAAAATTTTTCAGAAGATTTTTCTATTATAGCTCCTAATGTTAAATAAGGGTTAGAACCATATTCCGTTACTATACTTGTAAGTACTGCGAAATTCTTTTCAGATTCTCTCGCTTTTTCTTCTTCTCCAAACCACTCATGTGTAAAACATTTTTTGACGTCTTCTGTCAGCTTGTTGGCTTTTTCTGTTTTTCTGTTTCCTGTAATTATTTTTTTCTCAGTTCCATGCTCTAAACATTTAAGAAAATCAACTGCTTGATACTTTTTATTTTGAATGATTTTAGCTTTTTTTATATTATCAATTTTAGCAAATTTACCAATTTCAGTTCCGCGTATCATAGATTCAATTTCACCTATAATTATCTCTTCAATATGCCTCTCAGCATCTTCTGGTGTTTCCAACAAGCTTCTATGACTCAAGTATGCAGGATCTAAATCTTTATTCAAAACGCCAAGCAATTTATGCGTATTTTTACGAACTTCTGCAATGGCTGCCATTGCAACATTAGGCACTATACCGTGAAATGTTTCGGTAAATTCATAAATGCATTTATCAACAACTTCTACAAAATCTGCTTGTCTTTCTCCACCTAGAGAATTTGATTTTTTATTCCACAAACTAATGGTCGTATATGGTTTATTATGAGAAACATAGTTATCAAATGATAATTCTTCTCCCTCCAAGCGTGTTTGTATGGTTCCTAAATCATTAGCTGTATAAATGACTATAGAACGTAATTCATGAAGTTGCTCATCAGCTCGAATCAAATCTTTTATGATTTCAATAATCTTTTCGCCACCGTCATGAAATAAATCCCAATCTAAAACAATGATATCCGCCTTTTTCATAAGCTTAAGATAGTTCCTTCTTTGATCCTCAAATGTCGCTTCTTCACATTTAATGACTGCGCAAACTATTCCTTTTTGCATAAAAGTGTCAATAATAACTTTAGCATTCAAGTTATGCTGTGTTTCTTCTGTTATTATTGGAATATTTACTTCACAATCCTGACCAGTATTTGGATCTATTAACACGCTAGTTGATCTCATATCAACTCTACTATTATCATCTGGAAAAATAGCTCTATCATCTAGAAAAACAGCTGTTTGTAAAAAATCTTCCACAATACCTCTTGAAATACCTAAAAATTCACTCATTACATGTCCCTCGGCTTAACAATTCTAAATGAAACATTGAATCCCTCTTTTGGTTCTATAACCTCTAATGACATACCCTGTTCTTTAAGAACTTCATTCGAGATATGTAATCCTAGACCTCTTCCTCCCGGCTTTCTAGTAAAGCCCATCTCAAATATCGTTTCGCGGTCTCTTTCAGAAATAGACGCACCGTTATTAGAGATGATAAAACCATAATTATCTACATCTAAATCTATGATTCCGTTCTCAGCTTTGCCCTTAATCCAGTAAGTAGCATTATCAATAACATTTACAAAAACAGGATATATGGATGAGGGAATCGTATTTAAAATCGATTGTCTAAAAGCTTTCGAACTTTTGATTTCAATATTATGTCTTTTGAACCGTTCACCGAAAAGTTTAAAAATGAACTCTTCGATCTCGTGCCCTTTTATATCGGTAGCTTTTCTTTGTAGTCTTCGGTTAAGCGGGGTAAATAGAGTCAAATAACTATCTAAATGATCAAAACTATCTTTTATACCGGAATATATCCCACCTAATCCTTGATTTACATCTGCCCATGCTTTGAGACGTCTAAGATTTTCTCTTACCATCTTAATACTTGCATCAAATTCATGATTAATAACGTGAATTGCCATACCTAACTGCGCTAAGTCTGAATCTAGCTCTGCTTTTTCGGTCAATTCGTAAAGCTTTGAATCATTCGCTTCTAAAACGTCCATATAAGAAGCAATATTGCCTTCTTCATCTTTTTGCCATTTCACTGTATCTAATAATGATTGGATTGTTTCAAGCTCTTTTTTTTCGTTTTCCATGACAGAGATAATCTGATTTTCTACATTCATACGCCATGTAAAAATATCATTTTCATTCATATCTTGAAAGTCTGTTTGTGCCAATGAAAAATTTATATCTCGAATGACTCTTTCCACGGTTTTTAAACTTTCTTTGGTGCTTTTTTCTACATTTTCTTTAACATCAAACAAGG
>JAMCPS010000078.1:726-2815 GCA_023379705.1 Campylobacterota bacterium | reverse complement strand
ATATATCGTAGCCACTTTATCTCTCTTCCTGACCATAACCGTACTCATAATTGTAACAGCCTTTCGACCAATTCATCATGTGCTGTTTTGTTTGTGCCATTCCACCACTGTTGGATAGCATCAACATCCCACCGAATAGGACACTGTTTGTCATGCTGAATGTAATGTACTCCTCGCTGAAATGTATCATCCATGCGATTACGGAAAAAGTCGTATGATACGTCATACATTTCTGCAATGTTTTTGGTGCTTAGATAGCGTTTCATCCTGCTTTCCCCATTCGTTCTAAAATTCTTTGTGCTTCGTAGTAATCAAAGCGATGATCTACGTTTATAAAATCATCGGGTTCTTGGTCTTGGGTTCCAAAGACTTCACGTAGTTTTTTGCCATAATATTTCAGGGCTTTTTCTCTGCTCATACGTGGGGGGATAGTGTCAAATGATCTCATATTTAACGCCGATGCGTTACTTTGTTCAAAAGCTTTTTTACGCTCAAAGAAAGCCTCACCATGAGTAAGCTTTTTGATTTTTTGATTAGACTTCATCGTTAACCTCCACGTAGGTTATTGTCTCAAGTTTAATTTCTCCATCACACCCACGAACACTGCAAACAAAACGGTCATAATCCCATCCACAACCATACATTGCAAGCATTAGTGAGCCACATATTGGGCATGGAGGTTTGTCAGTGATCTTCATCGCTTCACCTTTTTAAGTTCTAACATCATCAAGTGATTTGCAGTGTGAAGATTAGTACATTCAGCAATTAGTTTTTTACCTCGGTAAAAGTGATAGTCAAATTTGCGGAAGTGGCTTTTGGATGGTACTTTTTTGATGTGTAGTTTCATGGGTTTGTTTCCAGTAGCTCAGGATTCTCGTAGATGTTTCCGATTACTGATTCACTACTCCACTCGAAAGTATTGCAAAACTCGTTTTCCCAAGAAACTATAAATGCTCCATCTTGGAATGAAACAACACCAATAAGCTCATTGTCATAATCTCTTAAGATATCCCCCTCATAAATCTCAATACCATTCTTATCTTTTAGTCCGGTGTATTGCATAAGTTCAAATTCATCTTTTTCTCTTCCAGTTCCAGTAGACAAAGAAACTATCACTGGGTTAAAATCTAAATTTGTAACCTCTGCCATCTCTTCACGAACTTTATCCCATGCTCTAAATTTAATCTCTCTCATCGTCGTCTCCTCTTTATCAGTGTTCTAAATTTGTCTTTGGTTTTGAAGAAAAGGAACCAATAGCGGTACCGTATGCGTTCTATTGGCATTATCCTTCCTCTAGTTCATGCAGTCCGCACCCACTATGATGAATGTATTGAGGTACATAAAAATCTTCTACTTCAGGGTGTATGCATACGTTATCCTCAAATAGGCGGCATGTCAAACATGTCTTAGGCTCTTTGAGCTTTGTGTTTTCGGATTGTAGTTTCGCAATCTTTTCTTCTACTTCATTTGCCCAAACAAACATTTGTTCATCAGTCTGAAATTTATCGTGAAATTCTAATTGTGTCATTGCTATTCCTTTGGATAATGTCTCACAGTGAACCCGTCAGCGTGCGGAATGGTTGGACGGATTTAGTGTGGGGCAGGGGGTGGTGATTAGAGAGGAGGGATTATGCCGCCTCCTCCTATTGAATAGAAGTTTTTAAAAACGATTTTAGAAGTGGATTATTATCCATACTTTCAAGCTCATGATCGACTGGTATCCGAACGCAATTTATGGCTTCGGCAATTTTTTCGTTTTGCAGGTTCCATCTTCGGCAAATTTCTTCACCTAGAAACTTGGCACTCTCGAAAGTTGCATCAGCATCGATGGCACGGTTTGAATCATAAAGTTTGATTTTGGCAAAAGGTATATTCCAACCACCGCCACGGAAACAAAGCTCAACTGAGCCGTATCGTTTTTTCGATACACACAAAAGTTCTAGTTCTTCCACTTTATCCGTGTCGTCAGTCTCTATACCATCGATTCGTAATGTCAGCTGCATAATAGCTTCTTCAAAACCAACTCCGCCACATCTCCTGCATCACCGAGTGAAGTATGCTCTACGGATTTAACGATAAATTTCAGACT
>JAMCPS010000078.1:0-716 GCA_023379705.1 Campylobacterota bacterium | reverse complement strand
TAGCGAGGTTTTTACCTGCAAGCGTAAGCCGTTCGGTGAAGTTGATCGATTCTAACCATTCATCAAAATACTTTTGAAATTCTTCTGAATTACGGACATAGACATTATTGCCTGATAGATTACACATATCGTAGTCGAAGTTCTTCGCCTTTAAAACATTATTAATATCACTAATAAGTTCTGCGTTCATCGTCAACGCGATAGGGTTACCAGTCAACTCTTGATGGATAAATACCGCTCTAAAATCAGCGATATATGGAACGGTTTGATATGAAGTATCAATAGCGATAGCTCCGAACTCTAAGATTTGGTTTTTTTGTGGGTCAAGCCCTGTGGTTTCAATATCAATGCTAATGAATTTCATTTGTTTCTCCGTTTTGTTTTTAAATAATTTTCAATCTTCATCTGCTTGAAGATCAACTGACGATTCGTTAAAAGTAAACCCTGTTACTGGAAACATCATTCCCTGCTCATCCTCGTAATCAGGCCAAGGTATTTTTACAACTGCATCTTGGGGAACATTTTTTAAGGCTTCAATTAGCTCTCCTACGGTTGAGCCGCATGCTGAATATCTAGTCTTTATTGTCCATCCTTTTTCTTCTAGTCTAACGATACGCTCATACTCAGCCATATAAAAAGCAGCTCCGATAATAAGATTCGTTTTTTTATCGTGCTTTTGTCGTGAATCGAAAACTGGACAAAATGGGTATAAGCTA
>JAMCPS010000077.1 GCA_023379705.1 Campylobacterota bacterium | reverse complement strand
TCACCTACCCCCTCTTCAGCGGATTTTCTATCAGCGCCTTAAATGAAAAAGCTGCCATAGAGCATGAGAAAGCAGAATTAGCCGTTTCCGATCTCAAACGAAACCTTTATCTGAATGCGACACAACTTTATGGTACTGTCATTTCATCAGACAGTACGATCCAAGCACACCTAGAAGCTAAAAAAGCGATGGAAGATGCCCATGCAAAAGCCAAAGGGTTCTACGATCACGGACTTCTAGCCCCCGCAGAGCTTTACGCCATAGAGGCAAAACAACACAGCGTTGAAGCAAAACTCTCTCAAGCAAAAAACCATAAACGCCAAGCCCTCAACCAACTCTCGTATCTGACTCACAGTAATATCAAAGAAGCAACCTCTTTTACCGACACCCTCGCCACCCCATCGCATGACGAATTGCTTACCATTGCTCTAGACGAACGTGAAGACCTCAAAGCACTGGCAAAAGGGCTCAATCTCGCCCAAAGTGACATAACCCTCGCCAAAAGCCGCTACTACCCAAACATCGCCCTCATAGGCGCCATCAAACACCAAGGAAACACACTGGAACTGGCCGGTGATGGATACAGTAATGCCAATAAAAGCTACGCAGGAGCAGCTGCATCGTGGAATTTGTTTAACGGAATGTCCGACTCTCATGCCATACAAGCAGCACAGGCACAAAAACTCTCGGCACAGCTGACCTATGAAGATTATAAAAACAAAATCACGATGGAAATAGACAACGCCTATGAAGAACTTGGAACGCTAGAAAGTATGTTGTACAGTGCGCAAATGGAAGTCAAATCTGCTCAAGAATACACCCATCTCACACGAGGACGTTTTGAAAATAAACTCGCCAGTGCCGATGAGCTTAGCCGCTCAATTGCGGATCTATCAGCTGTAAAAGCAAAAGAGGCGATGTTAAAAAGCGATCTGTTCACCCAAAAAGCAACGCTTTGGCTGCTAGGGGGATTGAAAATTTACGAAGAAAAGGTTTTGCAAAAGGAAGATTAGTTTTTACTTTCCTGATTTTCTTCTGTTACATTCCCGACATAACATTTGGCAATTTTTAGAATCCGTTTTCCCCCCCTCATGCCAAGGTGTTACATGATCAGCTTCCATTTGACTTAGTTCAAAATGCTCTTTGCATTTGACACAAATACCTTTTTGCTTTTCGTATGTTTCCCTTTTTTGATTATCACTAAATGCTCGGATATTGAGATGTTTTTCCTTGCCTGTCAGTATATATTCATATATCCCTTTTTTACTACCGATGTCCTCATCTTGCATTAATGCTGATATTTTTGCTTCTAGTGTTTTAGGATCTAAACTTTTATCATCTTTGAACTGATTATGCAAAATACCCCACGCTATCCCTTTCATCTCTTTGCGATATTTTGGAAATACTGCACCTACCCAATCTATAACACTTTTAAAATACAGCCATAGTTCGTTTGCATTTAGCTCATGTTGATGAGTTGCCATATAGTTTTCTATGGTAGTCCGATCTCTTACAGCAATCCATTCAATCGCTGTCTCTAGATAATCTTGACGATTGACTGTACCATTCATGTATTGATTTGCCATACTGTATGCCACACAACCATTTTTACTAAAATACTTTTTTGCTTCGGTTACCCATGAGCCACTATACACAGCATTTCGTAGTTCTTGCTCACTAAGCTCTTCCCCTGCTATATTGATCGTTTTAAACCATTCTAGTTTTTCGCTATCGGTTCCACTGCAAAAATAAACCATCAATTTATAATCTAAAATCTGTTCTTGCTCATCTTTTTGCAAGTTGTGAAAATATCGCATCATGTAGGCAAAATCACCATTAATATATTGACTGATCGATATAGTTCTTTGCTGTCCATCTATCACCTCATAACTGCCATCTTCTTTCATCGCCCAATACATCACATTGAGAGGAAAGGCTTTAGTTACGGTATCGATCACCGCTTCTCGTTGCTTATCTTTGTAAACAAACTCTCGCTGATACGGCGGTCTGATATCAAGCTTACCGCTATATCCGACTACTCCGTCTTCTTCATTATCAGTATAACCGCTTGTGAGTTCTCGTATCGTTATCTCTTTAAGTTCTATATTCATAGCTTTTTGTTCCTTATGAAAATTCTTTTATACACCATCTTTGCGATATTGTTTTTATAATAACCAGCTGTTGGATTGCCCATCTTGTATGTTCCTGTGCCACCAGCTTTATAATAATCATCAACAAATTCTTTTGTTAAGCCTTGCGTTTTCTTGAATTTATCATCAACAAGCCCATTATCACTTGTTCCTAAAATCTCAAACTGTTCGGGATTATATTTATCCATAAAGGTTATCGGCACCCCTATAGCCCCTGTATAATCCATAGGAATCTCTTTTGTTTTGTCTACATTGACCGCATCATAATTATCATAAGTTAAATATTCTTCTGGGGAGTATTTTTTATAAAGCATTAAATCTTCGTGACGTTTTTTTATCTCTAAATTTGTGAACCAAGTAACACCAGAAACTCTAATCATTCCGTCTTTATGATCTCCTGCTGTTGCATAATCCTCATAGTGTTTATTTATAAAATGACTCGCACCACCTTTAAAGCCATAGCCCAGCCACATTTTATTTTCTTTGATTAGCGGAAAAATTTCTTTATAAGTCAGTGCATTTTGGTGACCTACTATCACAAACTTTTTATCATATTCTACAAGTTGAGCAACATACTCCCTGAATAATGAAAAAGGTGGATTGGTTACGACAATATCAGCTTGTTTTAAAAGCTCTATGCTCTCTTGGCTTCTAAAATCTCCATCATCTTTAAGCGTATGAACACCTATTTCTTCTACATTTGGTACATTGTCGCCATTTTTATCACCGTTGTACTCCAAATAGATTGCAACTTCTGATTTATTATCACTAAATAGATCCCTGCTTTGGTTTTTGTAACACGTTGTAATCAGTTTTTTCAGTCCTAATTTTTCAAAATTGTACGAAAAATAATGAAAAAAGTTGCTAACTCTCGGATCATCACAGTTGCAATAGATAACCTTATTTTTAAAATGCTCTTTATAGTGCTTAAGCTCTCGTTCTATATCTTCTAATTGAGTATAAAATTCATCATTCTTACCTTTTTTAGCACTATGTAAATTTTTATTTAAAACTTTTTTTGCAATGCTACTGCTCATTATTTTGCTCTTTTTATTGATTTATAGAAAAATATTTTCTATATCATATCAACTCAACGCTAAATATTAGCGATATTTATCAATAAGTCGCTAAATAATGACGTGTTAGCTTATAAAGCAATATCTATTAATTTTATGGCAAAAAAAAGAGGCTATGAAATGACCCAAAGAGATATGGCTGGGTACTTAGGCGTATCTACAGCAACAATACGAAATTGGAGAAAAGAAAAGCCAAATCTTTATAAAATCGTCATGCAGGGATTTGAAGTTGAAGAGGTGAAAAACCTATTAAAAGAGAGCTTGGAAAAGCTAGAAAGTGCTGGGGAAAATACTAAAGGGGTCAAGGGGTAATTAATCCCTCGACCTTAGCGTTACCGCTCCATTGAACACAAGGTTGGTTCTATATCCGATGCCACTTACTAGACAAAAAGTGCTATAATTTTATAAATGAACGGTGAAAAAGGATCAGTAATGTTAGCATATCATCTTGAAATTGAAGACGAATCAATCGCCGATAAAGTAATCACTTTTTTACAATCTTTTCCAGCCAATACTGTAAAACTTTCTGAAGAAAAATACGATGAAGAATTAGAATCCCTCATTGACGAGGGATTTAACTCACCAATTGTTGGAACTCACGAAGAGGTTTTTTTAAAACTTACCGCCAAATATGCCATTTAATATCTATTATCTTGCAAAAGCTTATGAAGATTTAGAAGTAATCCTAGACTATATTGCTCAAGATAGCGTACAACGAGCTCAAGATTATCTTCAATTTCTACAAACATCCATCATAAAATTAGCCGATTTTCCAAAACTAGGGGTTAAGTGCAAACGTAAACACATCCGACGCAACTGTCGTGTGCTCATTATCGAAGAGTATCTTGTATTTTATCAAATCGATGAAACATCACAGAACATTAAAATCGGTCGGATTTTACATCGTAGTGTTAACTATTATAATAGACAAATATTTTAGAAAACAAAACTGATTAACCCGTATAAAATACTATAAACGCATTTGTGCCAGCGAAAAACTATCCAACCAACGCGATAGCGTCAATCTCTACCAATGCATTTTTAGGAAGTGTTTTGACTGCTACCGTAGAGCGGGCAGGCTTATGATTTCCAAAAGCGGCCGCATAAAGTTCATTCACCGCCACAAAATCATCCATATTATCAAGGAAAATAGTCGTTTTAACCACTTGGCTCATTGAGCTTCCTGCCGCTTCCAAAACCGCTTTGAGATTGGACAACACTTGAACACATTGCTCTTTAACATCGCCTGTGAGCATTATCCCCTCAGGAGTCAGAGCAATCTGCCCTGAGGTAAATACCATACCGTTTGCAATCATCGCTTGAGAATATG
>JAMCPS010000076.1 GCA_023379705.1 Campylobacterota bacterium | reverse complement strand
AAAATAATAAGTTGTATATTATAAATTTATCTATCGGAAAACCCATTTTAGAGTGTTTTCGCAGATAGCAAATCATCCCTTTATGGAAAATCAGTATTTTTCTAAAAGTTCACGAAAAACAGTAGTTTTCCAGATGGTTACGAAAGATTAATACTATGTGATAATTATTGTGCAATATACTTGTAAAAGTATGAACTTAATTGTGACTTTTAATGGGAGCTTACGCTTCCAGTCGAATCTTTCCAGTTGCGTATTGGTGCACGAGCGATGATATGATTGTTTGGTAAGGTATTCCTGTTTCTTGCGCTTTGTTTTTAATTGTTGTAACGTCACCCAGGCTCAAACGTATCGTAATATTTTTAGATTTCGACAAATACTCTTTAGCTGCCTTGCGAGCTAATGCGATCTCTTCATCTGCATCAATGCTTTTAACCAATTTATCCTTCTCAAGAGCGTCTAAAATCGCCATCTCTTCTGTATCAAACATTGTTATCTCCTTTATATATCTTTTTGGCTTTTCGGCTTGGGATGATTGTCTTTAGAAATATCCCTTCCTCATTACGAACAAACGGGACGAGATAGATATAATCCAATGCTTCTACTATATAGATCTTTTGTCCGGGATAGTTTTCCTGATCCGGATGATCGTATACATCCAACACTTTCCCGGCATCTATAGCAGCTATGATCTCTTCAAACCCGATTCCTCTGCTTTCTTTAAGAAGCTCATTCTTTTCTTTGCCGTAAGTAGTCACTACAAGCCTTTATAATATACATACAATGTATTATATATCGAGAAAGGTAAATTAATAGTAAATTTTTTATGAATGCATATTATTGTAATTTAGAACAGCAGGATATGTGTAGTTAAACGGGGAGGTGGGCAATTCATTTGGATTTTTTATCCATTAAATCGCATACACCGCTCTTGCTAATTGCTTCTTTGATCTGCTTGCAGTGCTGATTTTCAATATAAAGATTCAGCCATGATTCTACCCAATAGGGTATCTCTCTATCTTCATTTCCCCAGTTGCTGATCGTGGCCCCCGTAGTGCCCAGTATCTCGCCAAACTCTTTTTTAGAAAGACCGGCCGTTTTGAGAAGATCATTGAATAGATGTTTGTCCATAGGTTCCCAGATGCATGTTTGTTAATGAATTCTACCTAAATCACATCAAATGTTTACTAAAAGCCAATTAATATTCACTATTGTTACTAAAATGATATTTAATATACTCATTTGTGAACTTTTACGGATAATAAACATCAAAGGCACGTCAGCAGTACAATCAGACCGGATAAAATAAACATATATTTGTAAATACTGCCATAAAACAAATATATGATTATACTAGATGTTGACTTTGACAACATATAATTATACAATTACAGAATAAACAAACATATGTTTATTTATAAACAATCAAAAAGGATAACCAATGAAACAACTCTATAGTGATGTTGATCTGATGATCAGTGAATATCACAAGATACTAACCATCAATCCAAAAGGGAACCGTTTTTACCATGTGGCGTGTGAAGACCAATCCTCCATCTACCGTAATGCCACTCTGAGTATCGATGATGATGGGCACTATGTAATTGAAGGGACACAGATGCTGTACAACGAGCATCACGATATTAGCTTCAGCTATGAAAAGCTTCTGTGCCTTCACCCACAAGAACTGATTAGCAAACGCAGCTTTCTGGGACTTATGGGCTGGTATCGCGTCAGAGGTGTCATGAAACGAGAGGTACGATCCCGTTACGTCTGCAAACACACGGCTTACCAAATACATGAACGGCTTGAGTTCTTGAGCCAAACGTTTGAGGAGTTTTGAGATGTTTGAATCTATTGCGGGATGGGAGCTTGGGATCATTCTTATCCTTATGGTGATATCGATGCTGATGATAATACTAGGTAAAGAAGCAGCAGTCGTGCTGGGCCCGATTGTCTTGGTTATGACGTGCACATTGCCCTATATCATTCACAGTAAAGCGGTGGCTGAGATCTATATGCTCAAACGCTTTGAGGAGGGAGCCCGGATTGAGTGCGGAATATGGAGAGGAGAGAGTCTTTTGGTTGACCCTTCCAAGGGATGGGTTAAAAACGAGCTAGGGTTCATAAAAGAGGATCAGATCTTCAATGACATGCAGCGATGCCATGCAGTGGGAGAGAAAGAACCCGAACCCTCTACTCTCCCTTATTGGATACTTATGATCAGCCTGATGAGCATCGCTTTTATAATACGCCGTGCAGTAGGTACAACAATGAAGAGTGATACGAACGAGAAACCCATGGACACACCACCCATAACAGGAGAACAGCAATGAATCCGTTTGTCTTTATACAGCAACACTATATCGTTGAGTACGCCATTGTCTTTGCATTGAGTGCACTCTTTATCGTGATGATAGCCGCCCTTGGGTGGATCTTTTATGCGGCGATCATACAAGATCTTTTTAAAAGCCGTTCCAAAGGCGCTTCATGTACACCATCCTCTCTCCAAGAGGTTCCCAATGAAACGATCCTTGAAGCCATAGCAGGCGAAGTGGAAAAACGCATCCGTACCTTGGAATTTGATTCAGCGATCATCCTGATGGAAAAACAGCGCTTGAAAAAGCTTGAGATCGAAGAGCTCAAACTCAAACATTCCCTTGAGACCCAAGAGTCTCTTGCACATACTCTGTAAGGAGCCCTGACATGGATAATAACGTCATCTATCTAAGCGACGCCTCTTATGATCACGCAACCCATGAAGCTGGTATCGGGATCAAGAACCTTTATACCGGTTTAAGTGTATCGATCTTCACCCATGCCCGGGATATAGTAGAGGCCGAAGAGTTTGCTCTATTGGAGGCAATCAGCCATGCAGTAGCCCATCAGCACCGTAACTGTGTCTTTGTCTATGACAACATCAACATCGATACCAAAAGCATCGGTGAGTTCTATTCAAAGATGTTTGAGAAGCTCCAGTTCATGTGGTTCAAACGGGACTACTTGCATGAGGTCGACCGCTTAGCCTCCAACGTCCGCCTCAAACACAGCAAAAGTGCCCACTGGACCAAACAGATCCTCTCCTATGCCAGTGCCATCAGTGATGAAGAGCTCGTCACGGCACTCATGCCATTGACACGCGGCGAGACCTACGGGTTTTTATGTGCGATAAGCTCAACCGCACCCATGATGAAAACGTTTCCCAATAACATCAAAGAGGTCAATGAGAAGATCATCGCTTTGCTGATGTACGCAGGATCGCAAACACTGTACGTAAAGCTATCAGAGCGATTTGGGAAGATCCCGTGTTACAAGCAAAAATATTACGATGACCTCCTTAAGGGGGCCGAGTTTGATATGAGCTGGTTTGAAGATGCGGCACGCGAGTGTCGCATACCCTCTGCGGCATAACCGCCCTTATGCATTAACACCTATTAAAAAGAGTAAGGAGAAAAAACCATGATCCCATTTGAGACCCTGATGATGATATTGGTGCTGGTTGTAATGACCGCGACATGTCTGGCTGCCTGGAAGATAAACAAATGGCTGTTTGGACCATTGGCTGCAATAACACTTTCCATGTTTATCTACACATATGATGACACCGTCCATAAAGAGCACAAGATTCAAACCCTTACCAAGAGCTTCGATGCCCAATTGCCCATTCTTTGCCAGCAAAACGGTGAAAAGTATCTAATAGACCGTATGCGGGGATGGAAGCGAACCCATGATCACTTCCTAAGCCCGAAGAACGAATCCATTGAAATCAACCCAAGGGGATGCGATGTTATCACCCAGGAGAGAGAACACTACCTTCTAGAGGCATTTGTACTGTTCTGGCTATGGATCATAGCCATCGTGATCTTTCAGACATGGAAGATGTATCAGATGATCATGAATTCCCAAGAAGATAAAGAGCAGATAAAGTCTCCCTCTCCGGATGAAGATATTAAAAGCAGCAAACAACCTCTCCCCCTTGAAAGACCGGGAGATACGAGAGAGAGTTCATGAAGAGCATGATGACACGAACCGTTAAGCATAACGTTCGCTATTACCTATTGGAAGTAACGGCGACGCTGTTTGATGAGTGGATCATGATTCGCACCTGGGGTTCATGTGCCAATGCCAGACCTACTGGGATCATCAAAAAGAGCTACCCGACACTGCAAGAAGCAAAAACGGCGATGGAGGAAATCCTCCATGAAAAATACAAGCGTGGCTATGTCTGCGCACAACACTAAAAGGATATATCATGTTTATACTCTCACTAATAGGATTGATTGCAGCAGGTTTATTGCTTTATGTATTTATAAAATGGTTTAACGGTTACACTCAGGAAAAAGTGCGCTACGAGTTTTTCACCGAGGAGCACACGGTAGCCATGGTCCTATCCTACGGGATGATGTTCTTTGGGAACCAATGGTTTCAAAACGCTAGCACTGCTAATGGGGACACGCTCAACGGTGCCGTAGTGATGATCATCGGAGCGATTATTCTCATCAGTGTGATTGTCAACAACTTTAATAAGGCTCCCCAAAAGATTGCATTGATAGGGACGGTGGCCCAGCTTATTCTGTATATCCCGATTGCGATCGCTGCGGCATTTATTGTTTTAATGATAATAGCAGTTGCTACACAGACGAAGCCCACCTATAATCTTAACAGTCGAGATTGACGTAAGTAATATTGGAGGGGAACAATGAAAAAACGAAGTTACCTATGACAGATCTATCCCAAAGCGGCCTGACACAAGAACAGATCAAACTATTGCGAGACAACTATACAGAAGAGGAAATTGCTCAAATGAAACGTAAATCCGAAGAACTTGAGCTTGAGGAGATCGAAGCGATACTGCATGAGCGATTGGTGGCTAATGCGCAGCCTGCGATACCGTTTAACTTTGAGAAATATCTGCAAGACCGAGCGGAACGGAAGAATCAAATAGATAATAAAGAGAAAAAAAGAATAGCGGAGGCACCCTATGATTAAGAAATATTGGAAAAAAGCAGTGCTTTATATGATCGCACTTGATATAGTTGTATTTGGAGTAATTACCCCAATTATTGGGCTATTAACTTGGATGAGCAAAGGGTGAAATACGAGGCATTTTATATTTCGTCAGATCTTAAATATAGGGTTGGATTTGAGTTTATAGTTGATACACCAAACTTTTATGATCGTGAGGGATTTGAAAAATTTGCGGAAAAATTTGCAAGTCATGTGGAATCCTTCGGTAGAGTGAATCCATTCCCAGCCGAGATCATGAATGTGCTTGATGATGAGGGATTAGACAGATTATTACAAGATACCGAGCTGATACCACATCTGACTTATTTTATACTGATTGATTCGAAGGAAACCTTTTATTCGAAGGAAAACTGCGAGCCGTATCGGCTGTGCGGGGCCAATTGCATGATGAGTATGATCGAGTCACTTGATGGAGCTGTGATAGACATTTTAGAGACTAAAAATTTAAAAAGGGTGCTTGAGAGGGTAGGGTGATGAGATTAGTTTTGTTCGTAACTGGCAATAAAAGAGTTCAATTTAGCGCAGATGGCTTAACCCCTAGTACATACCAATATGGTTCAAAACTCTCTTCTACTGCTTTTATAACTAAATCTATAAAGGGTTTATAGTCATTCGATACATGTGCCGTGTCCAAAGTCTGGTAATAGGCAAGTCTGTCCTCAACCTTGATGACAGCAGGAGGAAAACCATTCTTCATTAATTCAAGATTCATCAGTAAGCGGGATGTTCTGCCATTTCCGTCAATAAAGGGATGAATTCCAACAAAATCGACGTGTACTTTGGCTGCCCGTTCAACCGGGTGAAGTGTTTGCCCGACAGAGGTATACCATTGCATAAAAGAGGACATTTTATCTGGGATATTCAAATGATCCACAGGTCGATGCTCAGCACCGGAGATCAATACATTAATATTACGATATTTACCCATATTATCATTATCAATATTTTTGAGCACCAATGCATGAATTGATTTAATTTCCCACTCCGTAAGAGGCTCGTTGTCCTTGACTAAGGATTCAACATAAAGGATTGCTTCTTTATGGTTGATCGCCTCAAAATGTTCCCGAATCGTTTTCCCACCGATCGTAATTCCCTCAAGGGCTACTTTAGTTTCTTGTAATGTAAGGGTATTGCCTTCAATCGCATTGGAGTTATAAGTCCAACGTAAAATCAATTCATCACGAAGGTTTTTAACTATAGAGTCTGAAAGAGGACGATACGAATTGAGGATGGATTTAAGATGATCGAGATGCTCAAAACGATTCACAGCAAAAGCCTTTTTCTTCTATAAAGATTAAAATCAAAGAGATTATAACACTTTTATAAATTAGGGAGAACAATTCTTTTCGTTTTTTGGACGTAAATCGAAAAAAACATATTATAGATTAGAACACGACATCACCATCAGTTGGTTCAAATACAAAATATGAGGATAATAGAATGGGGTTAGTAGAAGTCACACTGCTGATGGAAGATAAATGCATAGTCTTGGTTGATGAATACCTTCATCTTTGTCGCAAAGACGGCTATGGAAAAGAGTTTCTTTTTGCGTGGGAGCAAATCAATAAAGCAATTCCCAAAGCGAGTTGAGTAAAAGTTTTTTTGAAATAACGGACGGAATCTTCAAAAAAAACATATTATAGAAAGTATATATACTAACAAAAGGAAGAACAATGGCAAACGATGAAGCAGGCACAGGCACAAGTGCAGAAAACGAAGCACCGACTGAGGCTCTTGGTATGACGCTACCCCCTAAAGAGGACGAGGTGCAAAACACAGTTGATCAGACCGTAAAGGCAGAATTTTCTGATACAGAAAAAGGGTCAGATGAAAATGAGATTCCAAATGCGGATGAGACTTATGATGATGAAGTAGAGGGTGAAGTAGAGGGTGAAGATCATGCACTTATTATTCGAATCGGAGACCTTTTTCAAAGCCAAGATATGGTGTTGATGTTGAACATATTAGATGTGATTGAACCCATAGGTGAAGGGCGTAGTTATAAGATCAGAGACTTCGCATCCATAGCAGATTCAGCGCTGGTATCAGAGAAAGATCTTCTTGGCTATATCAAAGCAAACGGGCTTACAAAACTAGCAACTTACCGTGATAGAATGGAAGAGATATCGAAGGTGTTGATTCTAAATGAAGGGGATATTTTTACCCGCAATGGTGAACTGTATTTGGAAGTATTGACAGCCGAAATGCTTTATATGGACCCTAATGACAAGGGACGAAATGTTATCGGCGTAAAGTATGCAGATGGGTTAGTTAGCTTTGTAGATGCGCTGGAAGTAAAAGCGTCTGTGTATGAAAATACAGATCAGTTTCCACCACAGAACTTGTAAGAAAGGGGCAGATAAGCATGGATAAGATATATGAAGAGATGCTAAAAGAAGCAAAGAAGAGAGGTGTGATTTCACAGCAAATTACTGTAGGTGTTTCAGATGAACAGATGGAGGTTCTAAAGACAAAAGCGGATGCATTGTCTATGTCTGTTGAGGAATTTGTACATGGGTTTTTATTGAAATCACCCATCTTTAATATGCCTGTTGTTGATAAGAAAAAGTCAAAAACAGTAGTTAAAAATGATAGTGAAGGAGGAAAAAAATAATGGCCAATGAGTATGATTATCCATTGTCTATTGCAAACTTTTTGGCGTCGTCAGTTCAACTAAAAGAGATGCTTGAATCTATCATTGAGGATACGGTTGAGTTGTGCATAAAGAACAAAAGTGTAGTTGATTTTATACCTCCAATTGTGTATTCGCGACAAGGCAAAGCCTATAATATTGACTACAATTATTTAGTGCATTGTATTGGTTGGAAGGTTGGAGATCAAACAATTGAAACAGACTTTTTAATGAGCAAAGGTGTTGATGCTGAGAGGTATAAACGTGCTGAATTTTTAGTGTGCGGAATACTTGAAGGCTTCTTTGATTTGGTGCAAGTCAACAACAATAAAGTTGATTTGAGCAGGTATAAAAATGCGAGAGTAATTGAGTTAAAAAAGCGATTTTTTAATGTTGTTTGCATACGAAAAGGCTCAAATATCAAACGATTTTCTGCGGTGCCAATTAATAAGTTAAAGCTTGAAAAGTTGATAGATTTAGAGTCCTTAGAGGCGTTAAATTTAATTTCCGACGACGATAGTTTTTCGCAAGTTGCTTTCGGCGATAATCAATATAAAGCTTATCTTTCCGCGAATAAATTAAATGAAATTGAGTATGTATATTAGGGGTAACCCCCTATATATTATATATTCTATATATATTTATATATTAGCTAGTATATATCTATTGTATAGAAGTGTTTTAATAACAGTGTGTACAGGAAAGTGATCACTTAACCGTGCGAGGGATAATTTTAAATTCAAAAAAGTCAGGAATCAAAAAATGGAAACGTTCAGTTATTTACTCGTGTTCGCATTTATAGTCTATGTGATCATTTACGTGGTCATAAAACCAGCAAGAGAAATCAAAAACCTAGAAGAGAAAATATCTTTTGAAAAAAACTCTTCAGAAATTACTGTGAAAAAAAATGCAGACGATTTTTATGGCACTGAGTTGATGAAAAATAATCCGAATGCTTTTTTGCAAATTGTTGCAGAAAAAAAACAGCGGTTAGAAAATGGTGAGAGTATTGGCGTAAAAGCATCTGAATTTTTTTATTTGATTAGAAATAGTGATCATAAAGACTTAATCGTTGGTGAAGATGGAACGATCAATATGAAAGATATTGAAAGCATTGACGGCATTCTTGCAAATAAAGAAATTGCTGATCTTCAAAACAGAATTTTAAACTTTCATCCATCAGAAAGAGAAGATGAAAATAAATCAACCGGCATGCAGATTCCGGGTTATGTAAAAAAAGTTGAGCCGATAAAAGATGGCGGAACGAGATGGGTATTTGAAGAGTGGCATGCAGACGAGTGTGGAATAAAAACTTTATGCTGGGACCGTTTTGGCAGAGCGATGCTTGACCCGGATGAAATTAAAGATGACTCTAAAAATAAACCAGGAAAAAAAGATTCGGGAAGAGGCACTCGTTCATCGGACGAAGTAACAGATCTATCTAAAAAAGTGTCTCGCTATATGGAGATGGTAGAAGAGGCAAGAGTTGACGCAATGCTTGCTGTTGTTCCAGAGGTTGATGCTGTTGATGCAAAAGTAGAATTTGCAAAACCTTCAACTTTAAAACCAGCAGAACTAAAAGATGAGATTAAAGCAATTGAAGACGAAATAGAAACTCCAGATTTTATGTTGACTCTAAATGACGACTTTGAGAATAATCTGATGAAGGATATTGCAAATAAAAATCTAAATACGCCTGTCGCAGATGTGGTGGAAATTGATCAGCGTCGCGCAAATGAATCACAGGATGAAGATCGGGAGTATTTTAGATATTTCGATAAAGAGAGATTTTTTTCTCGCACCGCACAGCAAAAGGAATTTATTGAAGCGGCGATGAAGAGTATATTTTCCTCGGATGGGTTAGAGTATATTTTTGTGCTGTATCCTGAAAAGCAAGTGTTTATCGAAAAGAACTATTTTGCTTATGCCATTGAAAATCTCTTTTCCGAAAAAGATCGCAGTAAATACAGAAAAGATTTTTTTGTTGATGGCAGTAAAAATAAATGAACTGCTTGGAGTGATCTCCGAAAAAGAGAAGTTGTTTTTGTCCTACGGAAAAGGCAGCGGAAAGATGATCTTTAACATGCTGTTTTCAAACAGCAGAATCAAAGATGACTATTTTACGGGCTGGTATGTCAAGATGTCTTTTGAGGCTCATCATTGCGTCACAGACTTTCTTGATATTGGAGGCATGCCTGTAGAAGTAATTGCATCAGAGGGAAGCGAAATAACGAGAAGGTCCAAAATATTAAAGAATGTAAGAAAGACATTTTAAGTGAGCATACACTGACGACATCATGTATTTATGCTTATGAGCGTTACGTAAATGCTGTTTAAATCGATTTAAACGAAAAAGTAATGGTTCGGTATGCCTGATAAGATCTTAAAGCATTGTGAGGCGAATATGAGTCAATTACAAAAATATTTACACCCATAGATGAGATGATCCGCATCTTCATTCTCCAAAATAATTTCAGGAAAACAGTCTACTTTTTCTGAAAATAATGTTTCTTTTAGGTGACTGGGTGGGATGATAGTAATAAGTACTCATACCAAATATGGTATGATTAGTCCATTGAATCTATCCAATTAATTTTAATCGATATACCAAAAGGCAATACAATACATGAAACGCTGGATATGGGAGCAAGAGTCTTACCCCGATTTTACCTACGATTTATTCCGACTTGAGCGTTTAATTCAAGAGGTGTCATTGGAGCAGGGGTATCTGATCGCATTGACTCAGACAATGGACAGTGACAATATTGCCCAGCGACAGCTCGAAGCGCTGATGAGCGAAGCGATCAGTACCTCTGCGATTGAAGGGGAAATACTTAACCGTGACAGTGTTAAAGCCTCTATCGCTCGAAAACTCGGGCTCTTGGGAATTGATTCTTCGAAGCGTGATGAGAGCACTGATTATCTTATCGAGATCCTCATTGATGCCAATACAAACTATGATAAGCCTCTAACTCTGGAGCGATTATTTGGATGGCATAACGCCCTTTTTCCGCGAGGATACAGCGGATTGTCTAAAATCAATGTCGCTGAGTTTAGAGGTGAAGATCCGATGGAGGTTATCGGCGGAGCAGCGGGTAAAGTGAAGACCTATTATGTAGCACCTCCACGATCAATCCTCGAAGGGGAGATGGATACATATCTACAATGGTTTAATGCTACACCCCCAAGTCTAATCAAAGCGTGTATCGCTCATCTTTGGTTTGTAATTATCCACCCTTTTGATGATGGTAACGGTCGAATAGGACGTGCAATCACTGACTTGGTCTTATCCAAGATTGAAAAATCGAGTGTTTCAAGACTCTATTCGATGTCCAGTGCGATCAACAATGACCGTAATGGTTATTACAAAGCGTTGGAGAGAACAACGGGATATGTTCATAAAGAGAAGAACCATTTGGATATCACCGATTGGTGCGAATGGTTTCTCACAACGCTTCATACAGCATTGATCGATACGAAAAAGAAGTTAGATTACATTGTTCAAAAAACGACGTTTTGGGATAAGTTTCGCGAGTATGATCTCAATCTAAGACAAACCAAAGTACTCAATAAAATCCTCGATATGGGGGCTGAAAACTTTCAGGGTACGTTGAGCAAAAAGAAATACATGACAATTGCTGATGCTTCATCTACAACAGCTTCCAGAGATATCACTCAACTCATCGAGATCGGATGTATCCGACATATCGAGGGGACACAGGGACGAAATGTACGCTATGAGATTGTTATAGGAGAGTAAACACACCCTTTTCCATTTCTATGTATGTGTTAAAGTACCATGATTACAATAGATTTCAAATATCAAGCAAACCAAAAATTTCAGGAAAACATACTGTTTTTTCTGAAAAAATGTTTGCGTCACCTTATGAAACTGCCCTAATGGCTTACCAATATCAGAATTTTTGCATTTTTTGTAAAAAACGAAACTAAATTGCAAAAAAAGTGTAAAATTGAATGCATTATTTACATTCAATTTTACATTTTATGCTAAACTACGTATAAACTTATCGTAAATATTGGAGGTGTTTTACATGGAAACAAAAGAAAAACTTGTACTTTTACTTAAAAAGTACAATAAAACTTCTCTGTCCAATGATATTGCTGTGTCAAGACCAACTCTTAATCGATATCTTGATGGGGTGGAGCCTGACAAACACGACGTTAAACTAAAAATCGATTTTCTTTATTACAAGTGCTATGGGTTAAAAAATCCGTCAGATTCTGAAATAGAAGAAATTGAGCAGCAACTTTTAGAGAATCAATATCTCATTGATCCAAAACAGGAATTCGTTTTTAAAGATTATGTAAAGAAAATAGCCTTTGGATCATACGAAATCGAAGCGGATGACGAAATCACTGAGAATAAGTTTCAGTCCATTGCTGATGGGGGGGAGATTGAGCGAGACATTAGCCGTAAAAACTTTTTAGAGATGTCAAATCTTTATTCTTTGACCTTTAAAATTATCAAAGAAGCTTCTATTGGCGTAGAACTGGAAATCACCAGCGAAACACTACGACAATGGCATTATTCACTCATGCAGGGGGTTCGTACTGATGCTGGAGAATACTCAACCAAGATCCGTGTTATTGAAAACAGTAACGTCGAAACAAGCCACCCCTCATCAATAGTGACAGATATTGCAACATGGGTTGAAAAAAGCAAAGGGATAAAAACATTACGAGATATTGCTCAAAGTCACGCCTTGCTGGAAAAAATCCACCCTTTTGGGGACGGCAATGGAAGGATCGGAAGACTTGCTATGGCTGTTCAGTGTATTTATGCAGGGTTTGTGCCACCTTTGATCAACAAGAGTAATGCAGCATTGTATTATGCCGCTCTCGAAGCAACACAGCTGGGGGAGAAAACCAATGCCCTGGTATCTTTTCTTGCGGAATCAATTCGCACAACCACAGCGCAGTTGCCACTTCTTCCAAAAGGGTTAGAGGATGCCCAGAAAAGCAACTCTGGAAAGTTTTTAAGTTATGGATATTCTTACTCGTTTATGGATATGGCAATATGCCTCAACGAGGATCTACTAGAAGCCTTCAATGCTCAAGCCGCAACGCTTAAGCTCAACGTTGTAAAAAACAATCAAGCGGCCTTGAATGAATTAACCTTGGAGTTTGCCTATGGAAGCTCAAAAATGGAAGGTTCGACATTTAGCAAATTAGACACACAAAAGTTTCTTGAATTTGGAGTATTCCCCGATTATAAATATGACGATGATGATGAGGATCAAAAAGAGATAGATAAGCTTATGGCTAAAAATAATAAATATATCATCGATACCTTATTAACAACGCCAGCCTCTCTATCGATTGAATCTATTATTACCATTCATGACAGTATCGTAAATGGCATTAAAGACCACGGGAAAGCCGGGATAACTAATGACTCGCGAATGGTGTTTACTGGTGGTGGGCAATACCTTCCTGTTGTTGGTAAAAAAAAGATTGAGGGCTTATTGCGAGAGGTGATAGAAAAGGCTAGTCAAATTACAGATCCTTTTGTAAAAAGCTTTTTCCTGCACCTTAATATTGCACACATTCAGCCGTTCGAGGATGGGAATAAACGTACCGCAAGAGCTGTTGCTAACATACCTTTGATTGAGGCGGGTATTGTTCCATTTTCCTATGACGCAATGAGCCGTGATCACTACATTGATGTTCTTGGGAAGTTCTATGAATATGGAAATTCTGTGGATAAGTTTGGCGGGGTTCTCCTTAAATCATATGAAAAGGAAATTGAACTGATTCAAAGGACAATAGAAGGGGAGTAGTACTTATTGCCCCGTAGTGCAATTGAAAATTATTATTCTCATAGGATTTTATGAAGAAAACACAATGCCATCCATCGGGAGCGTCTGTGTTTCCCTGCTGGTGTACGCGCGCATCCAATTTGGCCAGCTGACGCATCAACACTTGGCCACTGCACGCATGCTTTATTTGGCCAGTTAATAGGCAGATTCAGTCGATAACGGGTATGTATTAGTCTTCAAAGAAAAATACCTCTCACCAATTTATTAAAGCGCTTCAATCTTCTTGATTATTTTTTCCCGGTGTTCGGCGAACAACTTTTCAATCGCTGAGTTCACCACTTCCACTTTGGAACGATATTCCCCAAACCCGATCATCGTATGGATACGCTCTTTGGAGGTTTGATCCAATTTTATGAACTCTGAATCAAAAACATGTTTGATTTCAAGCAAACTCTCAATTGCTGCTCCCAAACGTTCCCGCTCATTAACCCCTTTTTCTAAATCGAGTGAATTTGCGATTTTTGACAATTCTTCGAGACTATTGCTATCTAAAACGACTCTACGGTCAATTTTTTCACTACTCATGAGATTATTTCCTTTTAGTAATGCTTTACTGCTATATAATAGAAGTATAATAGCTATAAATGTGCATATAGTCAATATTAATGACATTATGCAAACTATAAATTTATATAAACAATAGATAATACACTTTAGCTATATGAAGCGATTGGTTGCGATATTGATGCACAATATGGCTTCGTTTCGGTATTAATACTAAGATAATACAATATTATCTTGTATGTATAATGCTATTTTGGTATAATTCTATGGATTTGAATGGTCACTGGAATTATAAATGATCGATT
>JAMCPS010000075.1 GCA_023379705.1 Campylobacterota bacterium | reverse complement strand
TTTTCATTGCTGAGGAGTAAGGGAGATTCTTTTGCCCCACCCTCAATCTCGATGTAAGCGAGTCCCGTAATTCCATAAAATTTTAGGGTGGCAAAGGAGTCAGTTTTGATGGGAGTCTCTTTTTTCATTTTTACCACCAGTTCAACCTCTTCGCTGTTGTTTGGATTGATGCGGATACTTTCTACTTTTCCCATATCAACCCCATGAAATTTGACAGATGCCTCAGGTGCCAGTCCTGCGACGGACTCTGTGAGGTAAACTTTATAATAAGTATAGGCATTGATATTGTCATTATATTTCCCAAGCCAGAACGCAAATGCGATTAAGCCACTGCTAAAGAGCAGTAAAAATAGACCGGTCAAGGTATAGTCAACTTTGGATTCCATGGATCTCCTTTTGATGAGATGTTTGTGTGGTACTTTGAAAAAAGTATTTAATTAACGGGTGATTGATCGCTAGAACCTCATTTAAAGATCCCTCGGCGACTACTTTAGTCTCACCCAGCAGGGCAAATCGATCAACGATATGGTATATGGTATCCAAATCATGCGTTACCATGACTACCGTAAGTCCTAGTAAGTCACGTAATTGATAGATAAGCGTGTCAAATTGGCGTGCGCTAAATGGATCCAAACCTGAGGTAGGTTCATCCAAAAACAATAGTTTTGGATCAAGCGCAAGCGCACGGGCAAGTGCCGCACGTTTGATCATTCCGCCGCTGAGCTGGCTAGGATATAAATAGCGCGCATGAGCAGGAAGACCGACAATATCAATTTTGAGTTTGACAAGTTCATTAATAAGATTAGTCGGTAAATCGGTATATTCTCGGTAGAGAAGTTCTATATTCTGACCAACGCTCAAAGAGGAAAAAAGTGCTCCCGATTGGAATAAGACCCCCCACTTTTGACGTAGTTGTTGAGCATCTTTGGGTGTCAGTGTATCAATATTTTGTCCAAAGACAGTAATGGTGCCACTTAGCGGTCGTTGAAGAAGGATCAGCTCTCTTAAAAGAGTCGATTTCCCCGATCCGCTTCCTCCTATTAGAGCATAAATCTCATGTTCAAAAATGCTACAATTGATTCGGTCGTGCACGACAGTGCTCCCAAACGCTGTGACCACATTTTGGACTTGAATGATTGGCTGAGTGTTCATAATTTGAGTTCCGTCAGTAAAACTGAGAAAAGAGCATCGCAGGCAATGACCAAAAAGATAGAATTGACGACACTTACAGTCGTATAGTGGCCGATACTTTCGGTATTTAAAGATATTTGAAAGCCTCTATAGGTACTGGCCATAGCAATGAGGAAAGCGAAGAAAGGCCCTTTTACAATACCGATGACATAATGCTTTATTCCAAGTGCTCCCTTCAAACGATATAAAAACTCTTCAAAAGAGAGATTTGCTTGCGCTTTGGCAACAACCATACCCCCAAATATACCGATGAGATCTGCAAAAAAGATAAGTAAAGGCATTACAAGGATAAGTGCAAAAACTCTAGGCCACACTAAAAAAATAAAAGGGTCAAACCCCATCGTCTTCATAGCGTCAATTTCTTGGGTCATTTTCATAGCACCTATCTGCGCTGTAAATGCTGATCCACTGCGTCCTGCTACAACAATGGCAGTAATCAAAGGGGCTAATTCACGTGTGAGGGAAATACCTATCGTATCAACAATGAAAATATCGGCTCCAAATTTTTGCAGTTGCACCAGACTTTGAAAAGCGATAACGATACCGATTAAAAATGCACTTATACCGATGATGGGCAGCGCAGTAACTCCCGTTGTGTAAATATGGGTCATGACAGAGCGATAGCGTATTTTGCTTGGATAACGCAATGTATACAAAAGTATAATAAAGGCCTCTCCTAAAAATGCTAAAAATTTTCCAATACCTTGAATAGTTTCATATCCTTCTTTACCCAAATTATAAAGCCATGAGTGAATTATTACAGGAGAGGCATCTTCATAGGGCTGTTTGTAAAGCAGATTGTAAAGTTTTGTGTGGCTTTCATTGGTTCCTACAAGCTCGGAAGTTACCCCTTGATTCTCAAATCTTCGGTAATAAAGTTGCAGTAAAGCAATTCCGGCTGAGTCAAGTTCGGTAATGTGGGTTATGTCCCATTTTAAGGGTTTAGAGGGTGTGAATAACTCCAAGTCGTGAGCTACAACAGCGAGATTTGGCATTGTCCACGCACCATTGCATTGAAGTGTATCATGGGTAGGATTATCGATAATGGTAAGCATAGCACGGGATAAGCTTTTCATAGGTTATTGTAACATAGGGAAATTAGATTTCAGATACTTTACTATACCATTTCATACTTATTGTGGACCATCCATTGCTTTACATGAGTATTGAAGATGATTTTAAGGAATACAATTATGATATTAATGAAAACTATAGGATTATGTTTATCTCTTTCTATTGCGGCATATGCGGGTATTGACAAGCGTGAACTCGATGGACTAAAAGTAGGGGCATTGGTTGTTAAAGATTTGAAAACGAAACATATTTTGTATGCCAAAGATGGTGATAAGCGGGTCAGCCCTGCGAGTTTAACCAAAGTAATGACAGTGATTTTGGCGATACAAAGCAATAAGATGAATGAAGCGGTGACCATTACGCGGGAAATGACGCAGGTTAAGCCAACAATTGCCGGATACAAACGTGGAGATGTTGTATTGATGTCAGATTTAGTCAAAGCGGCGATGATAAAATCAGATAACGATGCGGCAAAAGCAATTGCAATTGCAGTGGGTGGAGACGAAGAACGTTTTGTTGCATTGATGAATAGCAAAGCGCGACAAATAGGGATGAGAAATACTCATTTTAGCAATCCGTGCGGATACGATGGAAAAGAACAATATTCGTCTCCTAATGATTTACTGAAAATGACAGAATATGCGATTAAAAGCCCAATATTTAATGCAATCAGCAAACTTAACAACCACACCTATTATGCACTTAACAAAGGCAAGCTCAAGCAGTTTACAGCGTATACACACAATCGTCTCCTTAACCGTTATGAGTATGCGGTGGGAGTTAAAACAGGATTTACGAACAAAGCAGGTGCATGTTTGATAGCTCGTGCCAAAAAAGATGGCAAAGATTGTCTGATCGTAATGATGAACTCCAAAGTAGATCGCTGGAAAACCGCAAAACAGATTTTTGAGCAGGTTTTAAATAGCTAAATATTTTTCCAAAAACTCTTTATAAATTCTCATTTTTTCTTCTTGATTCATCGTAGCATGGGCAGGTGATGTGGAGGGAAGCAGTACCGTCTCTATCTCCATATTTTTAAAATACTTTCCAAACAGATCAAATGCTTTCTTCCCCGTAAAGGCAAGGACCTTAATATTGGGATAATCATGTAATAACGTTTCAAAATCATTGGGGACAATCCTTTTTAGGTTGCTGTCGCTCGAATTTTCTCTTTCACAAGAACCGATAACATCCCACAGTCCGAGTTGATGTGTCAAGCAAAACGCTGTTTTGGCTTCATTATCCGAAAGGTTTACATTAAAAATTTTCTCCATGATCGGCCAAAAGGCATTACGGGAATGGGCATAATAAAAAGAGTGCTCAAAAGAGGAGATACTGGGGAAACTTCCTAAAAAAAGGATACGGGTATTACTGTCGATGATGGGTGAAAAGGGGTGAAAATACGATTCCATGATAGAAATACTAGCTAAATTTACCTTCCCCTAAACCACGCTGGGCTATAATTCGGCCATTAATCAATGGGAAAAATCCCCACTCAAAGGAAAGCCATGAAGCGTGCATTGTTCAGCGTCAGCGACAAAAGTAACATTGTAGAATTTGCCAAATCCCTGATCGGTTTGGATTACGAAATTGTCTCTACGGGCGGGACATTTAAAATGTTGCGCGAAGCGGGTGTGGATGCGATCGAAATCGATGATGTAACAGGATTTCCTGAGATGTTTGACGGTCGTGTAAAAACGCTTAATCCGTATATTCATGGTGGTATTTTATTTCGTCGTGATTTGGACACCCATGTCAATACCGCGATGGAATACGGAATCGTCGAGATTGATTTGGTGTGTGTGAATTTGTATCCGTTCAAAGCGACCATTGAGCGCACGGATGATTTTGAAGAGATTATTGAGAACATCGATATCGGCGGTCCTGCGATGGTTCGATCTGCTGCGAAAAACTTTACTGACGTTCATATCATCACCGATCCAAGCGATTATTCGGTTGTTCTCAATGCGATCCAAAACGGTACGGACAGTGTTGAGTTTCGTCGTTCATTGATGATCAAAGCGTATGAGCATACGGCGGCGTACGATTCGATGATCGCCAACTACATGAACAAGCGTTTTAACAACGGCATGGGTGAGAAGCAGTTTATCGTCGGAAATAAAGTAATGGATACCCGTTACGGCGAAAACCCGCATCAAAAGGGTGGCTTGTATGAGTTTGATACGTTCTTTAGTAAAAACTTCCAAACTCTCAAAGGGGAGGCGAGCTTCAATAATCTGACCGACATCAGCGGTGCCGTTAAAATTGCAGCAGCATTTGGGGATGAAAATGCGATCTGTATTGTTAAGCATGGTAATCCATGCGGTTTTGCAATTCGCGACAATTTGATGGACGCGTATACCGAAGCCCTCAAATGTGATCCGATTTCTGCCTTTGGCGGAGTGGTTGCGGTCAACGGTGTGGTCACCAAAGAACTGGCGATGAAGATGAATGAGATGTTTTTGGAAGTAGTTATTGCTGGGCGTATCGATGAGGAAGCCAGAGAAGTATTTGAGCCGAAAAAACGTCTTAAACTCTTTGAATATGGCAGTGATCGTATTGTCTTGAGTAACGATGCTATTGATTTCAAACACATTGACGGCGGATTTGTATTCCAAGATGCAGACCGTGTGGGCGCTGATGAAGTCAAAAATGCAAAATTGGTCACAACCCATACTGCCAGTGCACAAGAACTCAAAGATGCAGAGATCGCCTATAAAGTAGCCTCATTGACGAAGTCAAACTGTGTTGTCTATGTGAAAGACGGTGCGATGGTAGCTGTAGGCATGGGAATGACTTCCCGTGTGGATGCAGCACGCTGTGCGCTGAAAAAAGCAGAAGAGATGGGATTGGATGTGAGTGGTGCGGCATTGGCATCTGAAGCATTTTTTCCATTCCGTGATTCGATCGATGCGGCTGCAGGTGCAGGAGTTAAAACGGTGATTCAGCCGGGCGGTTCGGTACGTGATGAAGAAGTAATTGCTGCTGCCAATGAGTACGGGATTGCATTGTACATGACAGGTGTTCGTCACTTTTTACACTAACAGACCTGCGCCTCTTTGGCGCAACCTTAAATCCTCTTCTTTTCCTATCTCTGCGAACTTTCTTTTCCAACCTTGATTGATTTTGACTCAACTTTTGTGTTATACTTTTAACAGAAATAATAATAGAAATTTTAATAGGATTTATAAATGTCAAAAAGTTTGTATACAACACTCGAAATTGCTCCAGGGGCAAGTGAAGCAGAAATCAAAAAAGCGTACCGAAAGCTTGCGCGTCAATATCACCCTGATGTGAATAAAGACCCAAAGGCTGAAGAGAAATTCAAAGAGATCAATGCCGCGTATGAAGTACTCAGTGATAAAGAGAAGCGTTCCAAATACGATCAGTATGGGGACTCTATGTTCGGTGGGCAAAACTTTCATGATTTTTCACGGGCACAAGGCGGAAATGTCGATTTGGATGAGATTTTACGCAATATGTTTTCCCAAGGCGGCGGTGGCGGTTTTGGTGGTGGCGGATTTGGAGGCTTCGGCGGAAGCGGCGGATTTGGCGGCGGTTTCGGGGGAGGGGTGAATCTTGACCTTGATGCCAATGTAACGGTTCCTTTTAGCGTTGCTGTTCTGGGCGGTAAGCATACGATAAACTTAAGCGGCGAGAGCTTTGATATCAAAATACCTGCCGGAATCAAAAGTGGGGAAAAGCTTCGTGTTCGCGGGAAAGGGAAGAAGCATGGATCACAAGTAGGAGATTTGTATCTGAAAATTGATATTTCGCCCAATCCCGAATATGAACGTGAGGGAGACACTTTAGTGAAAACTTTTAACGTCCCTCTTTATGCGGCACTGTTTGGCGGAAAAGTAAGTGTACAGACACTGGAAAAAGAGGTAACGCTTAAGGTGCCTGAAAACACTAAAAACGGTCAACGTTTTCGACTTAAAGAGATGGGTGTTGTTAATCGACAATCAGGAGCTAGAGGCGATTTGTACCTAAAAGCGAACATTGTATTGCCTAGCGTTGCCAGTATCGATACCGAATTGGTTGAGCAAATGAAAAAAACCCTTCCCCAAGGAGAATAAAACATGCACCATTTTGATGAACCGGTCTACATGATCAGTATTGTGGCAAAAATCCTCGAAATTCATCCTCAAACACTTCGTCAGTATGAGCGTGAAAATCTAATTGCACCTTCACGTTCGGATGGACGTATTCGTCTTTATTCCCAGCGTGATATCGAGAAGATTAAAACAATTTTGCGTCTGACACGAGAGTTGGGTGTGAATCTCGCAGGGGTTGATGTCGTTATGCGTCTAAAAAATAAGATGGAATCTATGGAGCAAGAGCTTATGGATATGCGTGCTGAGCTTGAGCGTGTACGTAACAGCTCGGGTGTTCCGCTTGCGAAATCGTTAGTAGCAACCCGCAGTGTGTATGAAATGGTGATATTCGAAGACGATTTGTTTAAGAAGTAAGACTTTGAAATCACAACCTCATATCGGTCGACAAGTTTCTCATTTTTGTCGAGTAAATATTGAGGAGATAGAAGCCGTATTTTCAGATGATATGAAATACAGGTATCGGCTTAGTATACCTTTTTACGATGAGCCTTCAAGGACAAAAACATTGAGCGTCATTCTTAAAAATCCTTCTTCTGCCGATGCAATGAAAGCAGATAAGACCGTTCAAAATGTTGAGAAAGTGGTCTATAAAGCTTTTTCGGATGTTGGAAAGATTGAAGTATTAAACCTATTTGCCCTTCGTGGTACTTATCCAAAAGATGTCATGGAAGCGTATATGGCGGGTACTGATATCGTAGGAAAAGAAAATGATAGCGCTTTTGCTTGGGCACTTATGCAAAGTGATTATGTCGTTATTGCATGGGGAGGTGCTTCTCCAATACGCAGTTCATTGTACGATATACGAGTGGATAAAGTGCTTACGATGATCAATGTGCCAGATTTTTCAGGCAAAGTCTATAGAAAAATAGAAAAAGGATCTGATAAATATCCTTTTCATGCATGCTATTGGCCCGATAACGCAAACTTTAGCGTATGTTGATCTTCGCAAAAATGGCTAAGTGATCCGAATAGCCCTCGCCTAAATGGTGTTTTGGAAATTTTCGAGATTGTTGCCAGCGATAAGGTTTTCCTTTGTAAAAAAGGTATGGAGCATCAAAACGTCCAAAACTTCCACGAATGTATTCAAGCCCTTTTCCATCTGCAAGGGAAGGGGAAATGATCATGTTGTCCAGACTTTCATGACGACCGCGGTATTCATGACTCCATCGCTGATCTTCAGGAAGTTCGTACCATAGATTATAGAGGAAATCGTCATTGGATTGCAATGAAGCATAGGTGATCGGATTTTCATCCTCATCGATGGTTTTAAGGATATGATTAATTCCCGTAATTCCTTCTGTGTCATTGTGTTTTCTGCTCTTTACAAACGTTTTATACTCTTCATGGTGGGAGTTGAAATCTCCCATGAGAACATAGGGTTCATCCTCATTTAGCTCTTCCAGCCGTTTTTTGAGTACTTTGGCGCTTTGGACTCGCATACTCTCAGGACCGCTTTTGGATTTCCAGTGGTTGACGAATATTCGTAAATTCTTTCCATTGATATTGAGTTTGACTTCTAAGATATCCCGATACGATCTATGAGCACCAACAGAGCGGCTCAGAGCACTGACGATAGGGTAGCGGCTTAGAAGCGCCACGGCAACAGCTGTGTTTTTAGCACGTGCAAAGGCGTAATGGGGATAGTACATTCCCTGTCTGTTTAGCTGTGCTCTGAGTTCTTTGAGGGCGGTTTCGGATTCGATTTCTTGAAGTCCGATGATATCTGCACCAATATCATAGATGACTTGTGCGGTGTTGCGAAGTTTGATTCGATGCATTTCCTCATTCCATCCCCAGGATGTATTGGGTATGTATTGTTCATACTCTGTTCCGTCATCATTCATGTCAAATAAATTTTCGACGTTATACGACGCGATTTTCACTTCGGTACCTCCCATCAGTGTGAATGTGGTAAACAGTATCCAAAAGAACTTCATCCATTGATACCGTTAAGACGAAGAAGATGTTTTGTTTCGCATTCACGCCCCATCATTTCTTTAAATAATTCCTGCATGCTTTGACTCCCACCTTTTGCCAATATGATCTCTTTATAGTTTTGTGCGAGTTGTGAGCCAAAAATCCCTTCATCCACAATCGCGTAATAAGCATCAGCACTGAGGACTTCCGCCCACTTGTAGCTGTAGTATCCTGCACTGTATCCGCCACTAAAAATATGAGAAAATCCATTTTGGAATTTATTGTACGCAGGAGGTTTGATAAGGGCCGTTTTTTCTCGAATGGAATCTAGAAGCTTTTGTATCTCTTCGCCTTGATAGAGTTTGGAATGAAGGGTGAGGTCAAAAAGGGAGAACTCAAGCTGACGCAGCATAAACAGAGCACTTTGGAAGTTTTTGGCACGGATGAGTTTGGCGATCATTTCGTCACTCAAAACTTCATTGGTTGTATGATGTTTGGCAAAAAGTTTTAGTACTTTTGGCTCGTAAGCAAAGTTCTCTAAAAATTGAGACGGAAATTCTACCGCATCCCACTCGACACCATTGACACCGCTGACCCCATGTTCATTAACACGGCTAAGAATGTGATGCAGCGTATGCCCCATCTCGTGAAAGAGGGTAACGACATCGTCATGACGAAGCAGGGAGGGTGATGTTTGCGAAGAGGGGGGGAAATTACAGACCACAAACGCACTGGATAGGTGCGTGCGCCCCAGGGTATCTTGACAGTGGGTTTGAAAATTGTGCATCCATGCGCCGCCGCGTTTGCTTTTGCGCGCTTCCAAATCAAAATAGATGCGGGCACGCAGTACGTCATCGTCATAGACATCATAGGCACTGGCTTTTTCATCCCAGAGTTTGATATCTACTTTTTGAAATCGAATCCCAAACATTTTATTTAAAAATTCAAACATTCCCTTAATCACACTGTTTTGTTCAAAATAGGGGCGGTACTCTTCTTCATCGATGTCATATTGTGCTTTTTTCAGGATTTCCCCATAGTAAGCGGTGTCATAGCTTTGAAGATCGATGTCTTTTGCAATTTCATGCAGTTGCTCAATTTCCTGTTTTGCTTGGGCTTGAGACGTTTGGGCAAGCTCGTTGAGAAAAGTCAATACACTCTGAGTCGAAGGAGCCATTTTGGAGGCAAGAGAATACTCGGTATAACTTGCATAGCCTAACAGCTGAGCCATTTCTTGACGCAGCTTCATCAGCTCATCGATGATCGCTCCGTTTTGAGGAGCACGGGTTGTATAAGCTTTGTAAAGTTCTTCACGAATTTCACGATTTGGGCCGTACGTCATGTAGGAAATATAGGAGGGCATTTGCAACGTAAATTTGTATTTGGTAATCCCGTCTTCTTCGAAGCGTGCATCGTCTAAATCACCTTGGGGAATACCTGCAACATCTGCCTCATCGGTAATGATTTTTTCGTAGGCATTCGTGGCATTCAGTACATTCTGAGAAAAATCATTGGTAAGCGTGCTTTTGCGCAAATTAATCTCTGAGAGTCTTTTTTTACTTGCCTCATCCAAATGGGCACCGGAGAGTTCAAAGCCTAAGATATTGAGGTCAAGTATGCGCTGCTGTTCAATGTTAAGGGTATCATATTCGTTAGCTTTGATCTGCTTGAAAGCATCGTAGATAGCAAGATTTTGTCCGATAAAATTCGAGTAGTCTGTCAACATCGGTAGTGCATCTGCGTAGACTTTTTGGGTTTCTTCGGTATTTTTGACCGCATTGATATGAGATAGAGGGGTAAATAAAAGCTCAATATCTTCTTCCATAAAATCAAATGGACGGATAAAATTATCGTACGTTTTGTCACCAATTGAGAGTAAAGTATCGATGCTCTTATGATTGTTTTGGATTAACGCATTGAGATCGGCGATAAAAGTTTCCAAATTGAGGGTAAAATCGGTAAATGGGTTCATACTTTCTCCTGTAAAAATGTTATTGTAGTAAAGTGTAGGAAAATTTACCCTATAATTTTGCAATTTGTTATCCCAAAAAGGTTTTTATCATCATGAGTACGAAAATTAAATTATTACTACGCTATATCTTTGTCGGGGCACTTTCATTGTTACCGCTTATTATGGTTCTAACTGTAGTCAATTATTTGGAGGGTTTAGGAGTAAGTGCTTATCTTTCACTGCACGACTACACCCACTCCTTTGAAATCACCATTGCCCTTATGGCTGCGGTTGTCGGTTTATTTGCTGTTTTGGGCTATTCCATTGAGAAATACGGCCGCTCTGTTTTTGTCGCCGTTATTGACAGTACCTTTGAAAAAATTCCTGCAATACGATCAGTGTATTCGGTTTCCAAAAAATTGGCGTCGATGCTCTCTGGTGGAGAAGACGGGACAAAAAAGGAAGTGGTTTTAGTAGAATATCCAAAAGAAAACTTGTGGGTTCCTGCCTATTTGCTTAATCGTCATGATCATATTTGTGTTTTGTTTATCCCAACGTCACCGAATCCAACCAGCGGATATACGGTTTTAGTCGATGAAAAACTGACCCTTAAAACGACGATGACGTTGCAAGAAGCATCGTCGTTTATCATCAGTATGGGGGCTGATTTTCCGCGAAAAGAGGAAATCGCACACCTGATTCCCATTTCGGATTAATCAAACTCATAAGCGTATTTGGGTTCAAGGGCACCAAAGGCGCTTATGAGTTTTTTTGAGTAGAGGGGAGAGTCTTTAAAGAGTCTTCCGAGTGCTTTTAGGCCAAGCTCGTATGTTAATGAGGAATCGACGATCACATGTGAAAGATAAATAGTATTTTCATTGATCGAAAATTGTAATCGATCAAACTTGGCATTTTCACTGAGTAAAAAATCATAAAGAGCTTGAATGTTGTGCTGAGGGATTCGGCAGAGGGCACAATCAGCAATAATTACGCCATTGTCATAATAATTAATGTCTATTTTAATAGTATCAGCATCAAACTTCCAATTGCGCTGACTGCGTCTGGAGAGAGCAACATTGAGATTAAGGGATCCCAAAATTTTCTCGATGAGTTCAACAACGCCTGTGGGTTTGTACCCTTCGCGCCTGTGTTTGGCAACGTCGAGTTTTACACCGCATTGAGGACAGTAATCGTTAATGATCAGCTCTTCTTGGATCATATTTTTACATGAGTTGCATCGGATAATGGCATTATGTCCTAACGCAAGAAATTTTTCCATCACTTCCTTTAAATAATAAAAGGGAAGGGCAAAGCCTAGATTATTGGAGTTTTGGATGATAAAGGTGTTAACTCCAACAACTTCTTTTTTTTCGTTGAGCAGTGGTCCTCCGCTGTTTCCGGGATTAATAGCTGCATCAAACTGAATATACTCAATCTCGCCTTGCAATCGTGATGCCTTGGAAACAATCCCCTCGGTTGTTGAATAGTTGAGTCCATAAGGGTGACCGATGGCGATAACAACATCCCCGTCTTCAACGCTTGAAGAGCACAATTCTAATGGATGATTGACGGTAATTTTTGCAGGAGAACGGATAAAGGCTAAATCATAGGATACGTCATCGTATATAACACTCCCGATACAGCGGGGAAGGTTTTTGGCGCTGATAATTACCTCTTTTAGCCCACCTACTACATGGGAATTGGTCACAACTAACTCCCCGATAAGAAAGCCGCTTCCAGTGCCATAGGGAGTGGAGACTTGGATGATATTTTCCATGGCATGATCAAGAACTTTTTGGGTAGTAAGGCTCATATCAAGACTCCAAAAAATCTAAATTTTTTATTTGTAAGTAAAAGCTTTGACTAAAGTTGTTCAAGTCCGTATAGTTGAGAAGGTTACTAAAGTTTTTTAATCCTTTATACCGTTTTTGATAAGGAACAATAGCCGAGTCTATTTGGTTATGAATGCGTGTTTTATCAAACTGATTTTTATGAGGTGCATAAAGAGGTATTTCTCCCATATCCACAAAAAAATCGGATGCATAGACTTGAACATGCAAGTGCATCAGCACACGCAGGGTTGGATGCAGTCCATAATTGTACAAAATATATAAGGCAATGTAACGATAAATGGCACCAATAACGTAGCTGGAATGGTTGCTTTTATACCATTTTACTTTGAGGAGAGATTCATCAATAAAAGAGACAATTTCTTCATGCATGGCTTGATCAAATGGAGAAAAGGTATACGCTCCACGGTAGATTTGGGTTGCAAACTCCTCAATCTTAGTCGTTTCTAATTTGGATAGATAGCTTTGAAGATCGGTATTTTTGTCTTCGGTTGATTTTTCATCATCCATAAAATAACCGCCGACTTTTTCTGCAATTTCTTTGGCCATTTTCTTTCGAGGTATTAGCAAATAATCAATTTGTAACAGTAATGCAAGGTAGCTAAAAGAGACCATTCCTGTATTGTCGTTGGATAAAAGTCCTTGCAGGCTTTTTTTAGTTTGGTCAATCCAAGTGAGCATCCAGAAATGAAGACGAGTATATTCTTTATGAGTGAGATACCGTACATGATCATTTTCAAGTAACGGTATTTCAGGAAATTCACCCCAAATCATCTCTTTTTCAAAATCGGCATTCAGGGCTATTTCACGGAGTGGAAAAAAGATTTTATGAGGTGTGATTGTGGCATTCTCAAGATAAAGTTTTAGAGTCAATATTCCATCGTTATCGAAAAATCTGGCATAGGTGAGTTGAAAATTGCGTTCCAAAAAGCGTCTTTTCAGTGCTACATGCAGATCCGATGATTTGGCAATAACGGCGGTTGCTATAAGAGTATCTTGTGTGACAGTACCACGAATAATGGCGCATCCTTGTAAAAGTTCAAAGATGATTTTATCTTCGTAAGTAGTGTACGTAAGATGCTTTGAATTTCCTATGTGGGTTAATGAGGAGAGAAAAAAATAATACCCTTTGAGGCGATCACCTTCAATAAACGCTTCAGAAGCTTTTTCAAAAAGTTCATGCTCATCAGGGTTAGGAAGAGAATGCACAGCTCGGCCATAATGAGGTACATTAGGGACAACAGGAGGGTACATCCAATTGTGCAACATCGAGAAGAACTCCACGCAGGTCCTTTTATTGTGGTTTATTTATGCATTAAGTGTAATCAAAGCAACCTTAAAGCGACAATAAAGTACAATACCCACAATATCAAGAGGGGGTTGTATGGGTTATAAACGTGTATTAGTGAAGTTCTCCGGCGAAGCATTGGCTGGTGAAAACGGTTATGGAATCGATACAAAAATCCTCAAATTCATTGCTACAGAAATCAAAACTCTCATCGATGCAGGTATCGAAGTGGGAATCGTTATTGGTGCTGGAAACATCATTCGTGGCGTTACTGCGGCGGCAGATGGTGTTATTAGCCGTACAGCGGGTGATTACATGGGAATGTTAGGCACTGTCATTAATTCGATTGCTCTTCAAGAGGCTTGTGAGCATGAGGGAATGTTGGTCCGTGTTCAAAGTGCCATCAAAATGGAACAGATCGCGGAAGCATTTATTGTGCGGCGTGCGGCGCGTCATTTGGAGCGCGGTCGCGTGGTTGTTTTTGCTGCAGGTACTGGAAACCCTTTTTTCACAACCGATACTGCGGCAACGCTTCGGGCAGTTGAAATAGGCGCCCAAGTTATTATTAAAGCGACCAAAGTGGATGGCGTCTACGACAAAGACCCGAACAAATTTTCAGATGCTATCAAGCTTCCAACTCTTGGGTACGATCAAGCACTTCAAGATCACATCAAGGTGATGGATGACACCTCCATCGCATTGGCAAAAGAGAATAAGCTCCCTATTATTGTATGTGACATGTTCACGCCGGGTAACTTATTAAGCATTATTAAGGGTAATTTTGACAATTGCTCTATCGTTCAATAACCATACACAAAGGAAAACTTCATGAGACTCGAAAAACTAACTGCGAAAGCACTGGAAACTGCAAACATCGACCGTTATCAATTGGCACTTGCCGTCGCTAAGCGCTCAGAGCAGCTGCAAAATGGTGCGACTTCTAAATTGAACGTTGACTTGAAAAAAATGAAAGCTGCTGATGTTGCTTTGATGGAGATTGCCGAGGGGCATATCACTATCAAAGGTTTTACAGATAACGCATAATTTTTCAATAAAGTTACATCGTTGAATCAAATCGATATTGAAAAAATCAAACAGATTAATGATGTAGAACGTGCAATAGCACATCTACGTACGTTTATAAACTCTGCCGCAGTTGAACGTGCTTATATCCTTGCCAGTACTGCTCATGAGGGGCAGGTACGTAAAAGCGGTGAATCCTACGTTGTTCATCCTGTCTTAGTTGCATCTCTCGTTGCTGAATTAACCGGCGATGAAGCCATGGTAATTGCGGCATTACTGCACGATGTTATCGAAGATACAGAGACAGGAATTGAGGCAATCCAAGCCGATTACGGCAACGATGTTGCCCATCTCGTTGAGGGATTAACAAAGATCGATATGATTCGTGATGCCGAATTGATACCCTCTCATTCAGACCAAAAAATGGTTGTCTCCGCTCTGACTTTTCGTAAAATGTTATTGGCTTCGATTGAGGATGTTCGCGTATTGGTCGTAAAACTATGCGATAGACTGCACAATATGCTCACTTTGGATGCTCTTTCCCAAGCAAAACAGCATCGAATAGCCGAGGAAACTTTGGTCGTTTACGCTCCTATTGCCCACCGCTTAGGAATTTCTTTCTTAAAAAACCTTCTTGAAGATTTGAGTTTCAAATACCTTTTCAGAGAAGATCAAGCAGCTATTTCCCACTATTTAAATGAAAATTATCGTTCGATTCAGGGACGCTTAAATGAATTTTGCGATAAGCTTGCCCAAATTATGCTCTCCGAGGGGCTATGCAACGACGATTTTGAAATCCTTAGCCGTGTCAAGCATGATTACTCTATTTATTTAAAAATGCAGCGAAAAGGGATAGGGATTGATGAAATCCTTGATTTGTTGGCTGTTCGTATTTTGGTGCAAAAACCCATTGACTGTTATCGTGTTTTAGGAATGGTTCATCTGCACTTTCAGCCGTTGAATGCACGTTTTAAAGATTACATCGCTATTCCAAAAGAAAACGGCTATCAAACGATTCATACTACGGTCTTTGATGAGAGTGCTATTTTTGAGATTCAAATTCGTACGTATGATATGCATGCCACAGCCGAATTGGGAGTTGCTGCACACTGGAAATACAAAAGTGGCGGAAACAATGCTATCAGTTTGGATTGGCTGCATAATCTTCAATACCAAAATGAATCGGTTGAAGCATTTTATGAACTGATCAAAAATGATTTATACAGTGAAGATATCAGCGTCTTCTCGCCAAAGGGTAAAGCATTTACCTTGCCTCGCGGAGCCGTTGCCCTTGATTTTGCGTATGCGGTTCATACAGCGGTTGGTGACAGTGCTGAGGGATGTATGATTAATAAAGAAAAAGCGAGTTTACTCGCTGAATTGCACAATGGCGATATTGTTCGGATTACTACATCAAGTACGCAAAAAAAGATAACACGCTGCAGCTGGATTGATACCGTCAAGACATCACGGGCAAAGTCAAGTATGCGTGCAAACTGCAATCATCGCATTCGTGCTATAGATACCCAAAGTGGAATAAATATTCTTAGTTTTATCTTTCGATTGAATGCTGAAAAGATAGGTGAAATACTGCGAGAAGAAGGGTTGGAAGAGCAGTTTTACCGAATAGCGAGAGAGTATGATTTTTTAAAAGAGGTGATCCATCGTATTGAAGAGGGATTACGTGAAACAAGCCGTTTTGGGACGTTTTGGAGTCGAAAACGTTTTGTATTAAAATCCTCTGTATTCGCATCCATTGAGGTCCTTTCCAATCAAAGTGTTTCAGATGCCGTATTTGATTATTGCTGTCATCCTAAATCGGGAGATGAAATTGTAGGTTTTATGCTTGAAGGTAAAGCGCATATTCATCATAAAATGTGTAAACATGCCGCAGTTATGATGGAGAAGAATGAGCCTATGGTCTTTGTGCGATGGATGCAACAGCAGTTTAACCGTTACCATCTCATCATCAGTATGCCCAATGCACAAGGCTCTTTGGCAGAGTTACTAACGTATATGGCAAAAATGGGTGCAGACATTAACAGTATTGAGTTGGGAAAAGAAAAATCAGAACACACACAGTATTGTGAGATGGAATTTCAAACATTGGAAAATGATTTGAACCGTTTAAAATCAAAACTCGAAAAAAAGGGAAAAATCATACAATTTTTTCGGACCGACGATGCGTACCGAAGCCAAGGATAGAAAATGAATGAAAACATAAATGAAGCCTTACAAGAAATTAAACGGGGAACGGCTGAGATTATTGATGATGCTCGCATCGAAACATTGCTCAAAACTTATTTTGAAAAAGGGATTAATTATACCGTAAAAGCAGGTTTTGACCCTACCGCACCTGATTTGCATTTAGGACATACGGTGTTATTGCACAAACTGGCAACGTTTCAAAAATATGGAGCGAATATACAGTTTTTGATCGGCGATTTCACGGCACAAATTGGGGACCCAACGGGTAAAAGCGAAACTCGCAAAAAACTGCTTCCGGCACAAATCGCACAAAATGCACAGAGCTATAAGGATCAAGTTTTCAAGATTCTTGATCCGTCTAAAACAACGGTTGTCTTTAATTCCGAATGGATTAATGCGCTGGGCGCTGCTGGGATGCTCGAACTTACGACCACGTTTAATGTTGCGCGGATGTTAGAACGGGATGATTTTGAAAAACGCTATAAAAGCAATGTTTCAATTTCCATTAGTGAGTTTTTGTATCCATTGCTGCAAGGCTATGACAGTGTTCATCTTAAAAGTGATATTGAAATTGGCGGGACAGATCAGAAATTCAATCTTTTGATGGGCCGTCATTTACAGCGTGCTTATGAAGTAGGCAAAGAACAAGCCGTGCTCATGATGCCGATCTTAGAGGGGCTTGACGGCGTACAAAAAATGTCGAAAAGTTTGGGCAACTACATTGCTGTTGCTGATGAGCCCAATGATATGTACGGTAAAGTTTTGAGCATTAGCGATACGTTAATGTGGCGTTATTATGAACTTTTGAGCACCAAATCACTTTCTGAAATTGATGTGCTTCGTCGCGGGGTTGAAGAAGGAACTTTTCATCCTAAAAAAGTAAAAGAGGAATTGGCAATCGAAATTACAGCCCGTTTTCATTCTCTAGCGCAGGCACAAGAAGCTGCAGCCGAGTTTCAACGGGTACATGCTCAAAGTGAAATTCCGACAGAAATGGAGGAGTACAGTTTTGAAGGGCCTGTTTGGATTGCGAAACTCTTAGTAGACGCACAATTGTCTCCATCTACTTCCCAAGCGCGTAGGGATATTAAGCAAGGCTCTGTTAAAATTGATCAAAACAAACTGAGCGATGATCAGTTGCAATTAGAAGCAGGCGAATACGTCTTGCAAATCGGCAAACGAAAATTTGCCAGAATAAAGGTATCCTAATGAGCTTCGCGCCACTTAAAATCGGTAAATTTATTATTCCAGTTCCTGTTGTTCAGGGGGGAATGGGTGTTGGTATTAGCTGGGACCAGCTTGCAGGAAATGTTTCCAAAGAGGGCGGTCTTGGTGTCATTAGTTCAGTTGGAACCGGTAATTATGATAATAAATCGTATTCAGACAAATTGGTCGCTAACAGACCGTTGGAAGTAGAAAATTTTTATTCCAAAAAAGGGCTGATTGCCATTTTTGAAAATGCTCGTAAAATTTGCGGTGATGCACCTTTGGCATGCAATGTTTTATATGCCATTAACGATTACGGACGTGTTGTTCGTGATGCGTGCGAAGCCGGAGCAAATATTATTATTACGGGTGCTGGGTTGCCAACAAATATGCCTGAATTCACGGCTGATTTCCCGGATGTTGCTCTTGTCCCTATTGTATCTTCTCCAAAAGCACTTTCTATTATTTGTAAACGATGGCAAAAACGTTACAACCGTTTACCCGATGCTGTTATCTTGGAAGGACCAAAGAGCGGTGGGCATCAAGGATTTACGTATGAGCAGTGCGGTATGGATGAATATCAGCTTGAAAACTTAGTGAGACCTGTTGTCGAAGAAGCGGCATTATGGGGGGGAATTCCGGTTATCGCAGCGGGCGGTGTCTGGGATAAAAATGATATTGACGAAATGATAAGTTTGGGAGCCGCAGGTGTTCAAATGGGTACCCGCTTTATCGGTACCTTTGAATGTGATGCGCACCAAAATTTTAAACAAGTATTATTGGATGCACGCGAAGAGGATATTACGTTGATGAAATCGCCTGTTGGATATCCTGCCCGCGGTGTACGTACCAATTTACACGGTCTTATCGATACACGTACGGGTCCTGCGATCAAATGTATTTCTAACTGTGTTGCTCCCTGTAACCGAGGTGTTGAGGCCAAAGAGGTTGGCTTTTGTATTGCTGATCGTCTCAGTGATGCGTATTTCGGAGATTTAGAGCTAGGGTTGTTTTTCTCTGGAAGCAATGGGTATCGTATTGATAAAATCATTTCTGTTAAAGAATTGATGGAGAAATTGACACAAGGCGAATAAGTTTTGAAGTTAGGGCAGATTTTCTTTCTTATTTTGATATTGTTTTCTCTTACTGTCATTGCAGCAGATGATGTATCACGTCTTGATGCGGCTAAAAAAGCACTTCAAAGCAATGATGAGATTGAGCAGTTTCGTGGTTATAATGAATGCAAAACTATCTATTTACGTGCAAATCTGAATAAAAATACAGATTTAGCGCGTGATGCACTTGTTGGGATTGTCAAGGGTGGTGAAATCCTTGGTATTGATATTTCTAAATATAAAACAGAACTCGCAAAACTACAGCCAGTAATCTCATCCCCCACCATAGTAGCAACGGCACCTGTCGTGGCAGTAAAGCCTTCTGAGACACTTCAAAAACCGCTTGTATTTCCCAAAGAATACATGAAAGTACCAGGCGTACAGACGAAGGAAGCCCCAAACAGTTTTTTAACACCGACTGGGGCACAGTTATTTAAGCTTGCAGAACCGATCAAAATATCCGCAGAGAGTGAAACTGTAAAGCGTCGTCGATTATTAGAGACGAAATGGAAAGATACCGGATTGGAATTGCTTTTCGATACTCCAGTAAATGCAAGTGAAATTCATCTTTCAAAGATCATTGAATCGGATAAACAGCGTTTTCGTTACATTATTGATATTGATTCGGCAACATTGTCTCAAACAAAAATATTGGAACATAAAAACATCAATCAAATTCGTATGGCTCAATACGATTCCAAAACACTGCGTATGGTTATTGAGCATAATCAGGCTATTACGATAAAGCCTGTTACTTCGGGTTCTTCTATTTATATTGATTTGTCATTGCAAACTATGACTAAAGAACAACCTGCACCTCCTGTGGCTGCGGTTCTAAAGGCACCTGTTCCTGAGTTGCCGCCATTGATCGAGGCTCTTCCGCCATTGGTCAATGTTACACGCAAGGATCGCAGTAAGAAGGTGATCGTCATTGATCCGGGACACGGCGGAAAAGACAGCGGTGCTGTAGGCAATGGCTATATGGAAAAAAATATTGTATTACAGATTAGCCTGGAACTTTCCGATCAGTTGAAGGCTATGGGATATACGGTCTATATGACACGTTCTACGGATGTGTTTATAGAGTTAAAAGACCGTACAAAATTTGCCAATGATAAAATGGCGGATCTTTTTTTATCTATTCATGCAAACGCAATTCCAAAAGGTGCAGACGCTAATGCTGCATACGGTATAGAAACGTATTTTCTTTCTCCAGGACGCAGCGAACGTGCAATGCGTGTTGCGGCTTTGGAAAACTCTGAGGACATGGGGGAGATGGGTGAATTCGGAAAACTTAGCTTTTTAAATGTTCTCAATACGGAAAAAATTATTGCCTCCAACAAACTGGCAATCGATATTCAAAAAGGTGTTTTGAACAACTTGCGTAAACAGTTTCCAAATGTAAAAGATAATGGTGCGAGAGAAGCTCCTTTTTGGGTTTTGGTTGGAGCACAAATGCCGGCAATTCTTTTGGAAACAGGATACATCAGCAATCCTGATGAATCAATTCGCATCGCGGATTCAAAATACCAAAAGTGGATGGTTGAGGGAATAATCGATGGAGTTAAGCATTATTTTGCCAATAATCCGTAAATGTAGATTATGTAAGTGTGAATTTAGCCATTTGTGTTGATCAGGTGGTCTGATAAAGTTAAGGTGGAGCGGGAAACGAGACTCGAACTCGCGACATTCAGCTTGGAAGGCTGACGCTCTAGCCAACTGAGCTATTCCCGCGTATAAAAACAAAT
>JAMCPS010000074.1 GCA_023379705.1 Campylobacterota bacterium | reverse complement strand
TAGGCTTTAACGTACGTCCTACGGGTAATGTCAAAGCAGCCGCAAAACAAATGGGTGTCGATATTAAGACTTACTCGATTATTTATGAGCTTATTGATGATATCAAGCTTATGTTGACGGGCATGATGGCTCCGCAATATCGTGAAGAGAATACGGGTCAAGCAGAAGTACGTGATACCTTCCCAATGCCTAAAGGCGCTGGAACCATTGCAGGATGTGTTGTTGTAGACGGCAAGCTTATCCGTGGTGGAATGGTACGTGTTATTCGCGAGGGTGTTGTTATTCACGAAGGCGACTTGACGTCACTTCGACGTTTCAAAGACGATGTCAAAGAAGTTTCTAAAGGATTTGATTGTGGTGTTGTTCTTAACGGATACACAGATGTTAAAGTCGGTGACGTTATTGAAACCTTCAAGAAAATCGAGAAAAAAGTAACCCTGTGACTCCGGGACAAATTAAAGTAAAACGGACGGAATCGATTCTCAAAGAGTTGATTCCCGAAGCGCTTTCACAACTTTCAGACGCACGTCTTCGTGAAGTAGATGTGATTGATGTGAAATGTTCAAAAGGTCGCAGCGACGCTAAAATCTATTTAGATCCCCACTCGTATACCCCACAAGAACAGGCAACATTTATCCGTATGCTTGAAAAAGCACGACCCATTATAGAAGAGTATTGTTTACGGGATCAAGGGTGGTTTCGCTCCCCTTCATTGACTTTTGTCTTCGATGATACGCTAAAGCGCAGTCAAAACATTGAGGCACTTTTTGCCAAAATTGCCAAGGAGAAGAAAGATGAGTCTTGAGAGTGATATCAAAAAAATGGTTGAATCGGTCGGATTGTCTTTGTACGATACGGCCATTGTCAATGAAAATGAAAACACTATCTATCGCGTCAGCGTAACGGCTGCGGGTGGTGTGAGCTTGGATCAATGTGCCAATCTTTCGCACTTGATTTCTCCTCTTTTGGACATAACGGCACCCGTCAGCGGGGATTATCGTTTGGAAGTGAGTTCTCCGGGCATTGAGCGTCGTCTTAAAACAGTGGATCATTTCATTCAGTCGATTGGTGAAAAGGTATCGGTTACGACACTTGAAAAAGAAAAAACCGAGGGTGAATTGATCGCCGCTAATGGCGATAATGTTACGATCAAAACAAAGGAAGAGGGGGACAAAGTTGTCCCTTTTCGCTCAATCAATAAGGCTAAGACCTATTTTGAGTGGTAATGAACACCGCTTCTAAACTCTCCCCTATGAATCTTGCGCTGTCTGCAGCGTGGGAGTATCAATTGCTTACTTTTCCTAATCCTGCTGTAGGTGCTGTATGCATCGGTGAGTCAGGTGAAATTCTTTCTATCGGGGCACACAAAAAAGCGGGTGGTCCGCACGCAGAGGTTTATGCCCTGCGTGATGCCTATATTCAGCTCAGCGGCGATAGAACACTGAGTCATTGTGATGACTCTGCTCTCATACATACCTATCTACGTGAAAATCATAAGAACTGTTTTGAATCTGTAACGATGGCAGTCACCTTGGAACCGTGTGCACATCATGGAAAAACTCCATCCTGTGCAATGCTCATACGTGATTTGGGGATTAAAAAAATAACTATTTCATGCAAAGACCCCAACCCAAAAGCTACCGGAGGATCGGTGATTTTGAGAGAAGCCGGTGTTGCGTGTGAAATGGATGTTTTGTCTCAGGAGGGGGCGAACCTTCTAGCTCCCTTTAATGCATGGCAGGGCAGACCATTTATTTTTTTTAAATGGGCGCAACGGCTTGATGGTACGGTGGATAACGGTATTATAAGTTCTACGGTTTCACGAGAGCATGTCCACAATTTGCGAGACAAATGCGATTTGATTGTTATTGGCGGAAATACGGTACGCACGGATCGCCCGACATTGGATGCACGTCTGGTTAATGGAAAAGCACCTGATGTACTCATCTATTCGCACAGAAGTGATTTTGATCAATCGATTCCTCTGTTTAATGTTCCCAATAGACGTGTATTTATTGAATCAACCTTGGATAGGATTCAATCCTATGCACTGGTGATGATTGAGGGGGGTGCTTCGATGATGGAAGCTGTTCATGAGATATGCGATTGGTATCTATGTTACATTGCCCCTAAAATTGGCGGTGGAATGACAACTATTGGGCAAAATCAAGAGGATTTTGAGGTAATGAGCGCTAGAATTCACGAAGATATCATCTTATGGATGAAGATAAAAGGGTAAACGTGACTAAGCAAGAAAAAATAGTCTCCATGTTCGATGAAATCGCTCCAACATACGATAAAGCCAACCGAGTTCTCTCGATGGGAGTGGATATCGTCTGGCGTAAAAAAGGGTGTAGTCAAGCGTTTAGCTATTGCTCTGATGAACCATTGAAAATTGTGGATGTAGCGTGTGGTACGGGCGATATGATGGGATATTGGCAAAGTGTAGCACGTGATAGTAGTGTGGCAATTGAGGAGATTGTGGGTGTTGATCCAAGCGAGGGAATGGTGGGCGTCGGTCGTGATAAATTTCCAGATTTGAGCTTTTTTATTGCTCCTGCGACCCAATTACCACGAGCTAATGAGAGTGCAGACATTATCAGTATCTCTTACGGCATTCGCAATGTGATGGAGCGTAAGGAGGCACTTTTGGAGTTTAATCGTGTGTTAAAGCCGGGGGGACTGGTGGTAATCTTAGAATTTATGAAAAATGAAAACCCATCTGCACTTGGTAAAATCCGTGATTGGTACATGAGCAACGTATTGCCACGATTGGGAGGGTTTATTTCAAAAAACTATGAGGCATATAAATATTTACCTGATTCGATTGAGGGGTTTTTAACGGTAGCAAGAATGCAACAGGAGCTTGTTGAATCAGGCTTTGAAATGATGTACACCAAAAGCTTTTCGATGGACATCTCCTCATTGATCATCGCGCGTAAAAAATGAATACGACGCTAAGCGTCTCGGGGCTCAATGAGCAGATCAAGACGCTTTTAGAAACTACCTTTGAATTTGTCAGTGTGGAGGGGGAACTCTCACGCATTACGAATCACAACAGCGGTCATATTTATTTCACCCTAAAAGATGCCGATTCTTCGATCAAATGCGTTATGTTTCGCGGCAATGCGGCACGATTGAAATTTGCCCTGAGCGAAGGGGCGCATGTGGTTATCCATGGTGCGCTGTCGCTGTACAAACCGCGCGGTGAATATCAGATCAACTGCGTCAGTGCTGAACCGTATGGGCAGGGTGCATTGGCGGTCGCCTTTGAACAGTTGAAAAAAAAGCTGGAAGCAAAAGGCTATTTTGACTCAGCACGAAAAAAAGTCTTTACGAAATATCCTCAAACCATTGTTTTAGTCACGTCTGCAACCGGTGCCGCCTTGCAAGATATGCAGCGCGTAGCGTCACAACGCTGGCCGCTTGTTAAGCTCATCGTAATTGATGTATTGGTTCAAGGGACCATGGCGGCAGGACTGATTGCTAATGGACTGCGTTATGCGGATTCACTCAATGCAGATGCCATTATCGTCGGTCGCGGGGGCGGAAGCATCGAGGATCTTTGGCCGTTTAATGAAGAAATAGTTGCTGATGCACTTTATGCTTTAAAAACCCCCGTGGTATCCGCAGTAGGGCATGAGATTGATTGGGTTATCAGTGACTATGTTGCAGATATGCGAGCACCGACACCCAGTGCCGCAATGCAGATGTTACTCCCCGATCGCAATGAGCTGATACAAAGCATCGATGAGATGCGGTACGGTGCATATGGGATGATTATGCAGCGTATAGAGCGTAAGAAAGAACAGCTTGTAAATATGCAAGAGTCTTTCAAGCGACATGGAGTAGAGCATCGTTTAGAGGTGCAAAGTGAGCTTGTTAAAGAGCTAAAAGAGCGTTTAAATCGACAGATAACACAGCGCCTAGAGCAAAGCAAACGGGAGATTGCTCCATTGATGGAGCAGTTAAACCAAAGCATCGAATCAACACTGCGACAAAAGCAGTTTATGATTACACAACTCACCGAAGGGTTTAATGCCAATCACCCAAAAAATAAAAACAAAAGCGGATTTGCACAGATCGCCCACGAGGGGAAAGTGATCGATTTGGATACGCTGGGTGTTGGGGATCGCTTTGAGGCGATGAATGATAAACGGGTTGTTCGGGCAGAAGTGGTGGAAATTGAGAATACGTTATAATCTTAATGATTATTTTTTGGACATAAGTTAGAGAGGATAGATTATGGGTTTTGGATTCAAATGGTTGGTTATTTGGCTGATCGAAATCGACATGCTAGTTTCTGCTATAGATAGGGGACGCATCTGGATACCATTCATTGTGATTGCAATGTGGTTGACATGGAAATTCTTCAAATCAGATTTAGAAAAACGTAACAAAGAACTTGCTGAGATAGAAGCGTATAAAGAAAAATTGAATATACCTAAAGATTATAATTCTCTTGAAGTTGGTAGAATACAAAAATTTAATGAAATTCTTCAAAAAACAGTTGACACAGAAGAAAAAATTTTAGTTTTTTACAAAGAGGACGGGAGTACCTATCAGGATATTAAATTTGTTGTAAAAGGGACGACCTTTGAGATTAAAGACATTACAAAATTTGTACTAATGGATGATGAAAATCTTAAAGCATATTATGCAACGCAAAATGCTGTAAAAAAAGGTGTAGGGAAAAATAATAGCACTCTTAGTGACATATCTCAATATAAACAAATACAAGCTGCAAAACGGTTGCTATTGGAATTTTCAAATACAGAATTATTCATTTTAACTGATTTAAATCATACCTTTATCAAAAAATTAGAAAGTATGCTTATGGAAATACAGTAAGGATTCCCGATCAGATCGAGAATGAGTGAAATAGCAGAAATTAGTATCATTTGACAATGGTGTGTATAGTAAGTATAATGGTCTCATGAAAAGTTCGGAAATAATCAAAAAGATGTTGGCGGATGGTTGGATATTGGTTGCGGTGCGCGGAAGTCACCATCAGTTCAAACATCCGACCAAAACAGATCGAGTAACCGTACCCCATCCTAAAAAAGATTTAGGCATCGGGTTGGTACGGGCGATTATGAAACAAGCCGGACTCAAGGAGGAATAAATGATGCGTTACCCTATCGCCATCGAAATCGGTAATGAAACAACGGCATTCGGGGTGATTGTCCCTGATCTTTCGGGGTGTTTTTCGGCAGGGGATACACTCGATGAAGCGATTGATAATGCCAAAGAGGCGATCACTCTGCATATCGACGGACTGCTGGATGATAATGAAACGATACCTGCTCCATCGCCTGTAAGCCGCTACAGCTCATCAGCAGAGTATGCAGGATCTATTTGGGCACTTGTGGAGATTGATCCTGCGATATTGGATGATAAAGCTGAGAGAGTTAATATCACCCTCCCTCGTCGTGTATTGGCACGCTTGGATGCTAAAGCCAAAGAGGCGGGAGAGACGCGGAGCGGATACATCGCGCGTCTGAGTATCGGGGCGTAAAAGAAAGTATTATTTCAACGTAACCGGCGGGAAATAGGTATGAAGCAATGATGATCCCTCTGCGGCAAAGCGTTTGAAGAATCGATCCATCGGATCTTCTTTATTCCAAACAGGGTCTTTGACTTTGGTGAGTACTTCAACACGCTTCTTGGCATCATATTCGACACCAATTTTATCTACTAATCCTACGGCTTTTGCTTGATTTGCGGTAAAGATATGGGCATCGGCATAATCGCGGCTTTTATTTATATCCAGTTTACGCGCTTGCGCTACATCGTGAACGAATAGGTCATAGGTTCCATTGATTACTTTATCCAGTTCGGCACGTTCAGCAGGATTCCAAGGGCGGTCAAACGTGCCTACTTGTTTGTAGGTTCCTGCATGAACAACTTGGGTTTTAATGCCCACTTTTTGCATTAACTCAGATACGTCGGCACCTTGCATGATTACCCCGATAGAACCTATCATACTGCCTGGGTTGGCGATGATCTCATTTCCCCAGATGGCAGAGTAGTAACCGCCGCTGGCCATAATACCTGCGGCATACACAACGGTTGGTTTTGTTTGTGCGAGGCGCTTGATTGCATAGGCAATTTCGACGGAGGGGGCAACGGCTCCACCGGGAGAGTCAATGGAAAAAAGGACTCCTTTGATCTTTTTGTCCTCACGTGCTTCATCTATTTGCTCAATAATGGGAGTAGCATCAAGAATAGGCCCTGTCAGAGTGATTTTTTGAAGATTATAGGAGGTGATTCCTTGTTCTTCAGAAGGTATAATAAACCACAACACAAAGAGAACCAACAGCGTTGCTTTGAAATTTGTTTGTATGAATTGTATGATCGAGGCTAGTATTGAGCCTATGTTTCTAAGTGTTTCCATTGTTAGTTTCCTTTTACTTTTTGCCCTTGGATAAAGACCGATTCAATCGTGCACGGTTGAAGCAGAAGATGGATCGGCAACTGTTCATTAATAGGATAATCAACGCGTGCGACCAAAATATCAGCATCATAGTCAGGTGCGATTGTACCACAGTTTAAATCCAGCGCCTTAGCTGCATTGACGGTAACGCTGTGCCACAGTTGATACGCCAAAGTGAGTAGATCATGAGTGTGGTGCATAAAAAGGGCAATTTTCATCTCTTCAAACAAATTCAGCGCATAGTTGGAACTCAAACCATCCGTTGCGCATACCCATTGTATGTTATGGGACTGGATATTGGCTAAATCAAGGGCCCCATTACCTAAAAGACGATTGGAAATAGGGCAGTGGATGATGGTATGCGCTGCCTCTCGTATGAGGGCTAATTCTTTTTCTTTTGGATGAACGACATGGGTAAACAAGGTAGGAACCCCTTGAAAGTAGCTCAAAAACTCTTCTGCCGTATTGGCAGCTTGGTGTTGTTTCAAAAAGTTTTCAAAAAAGGGCTTGAAATCGCCTCCGTTTTCATCGAGCCATTCTCTCTCACTGGGGCTTTCCATAAAGTGAGCCGTGACACGTAGAGTATGTGCTTTTGCATAAGCAAGTGCTTTTTGGATTAAAATTCGATGAACGGAATAAGGAGAATGAATCGCAATCGAAGGATAAAAACCTTCTCTTTTGGTCCCTTGCGAAGCAAAAAGACGCTCTTGAAAATTACCATAAAGCGCATCCGCCATTTTGGGATCAGAACCTATGAGTTCGTTGAAATAGACCACTTTTTGCGGTGCTTTGATACACGCATTTAAATCATACCCATAGGAACTCACTGCCCCAAATGCGGTAATGCCTGAAGAGAGCATGTCGTCTATTGTGCGGGCGATGCACTCATCAGCACAGTCGTTGATCAAATCGTCACGGTTGGTCATGACACTGGAAAGCCAGGGCATAAAACTGCCATAGGTCAAAGTAGAACGATTGGCACTGAACTCTAAATGGACATGTGCATTGATCAGACCGCTCATAATGACTGAACCATTTCCCAGTTCTTGACATTCATTACCGTATTGAGCACGAAGCATTTCATTAGGGAGAATTGAAATGATTGTTTTATCAAAAACAATCCCATGATCACGGAGAATCGTATCGTGGGTAAAAATAGCATCGGCGAGGAGTATATGCAAACGAAAGCCTTCCAATAGTTTTACCGTAAGTATAGCAGAAGCTTTTTAACGTTAATTTGTTACAATTCTGGTATTAAAAAGAGAGGGAGTATGCGTGAAAATATTGGTCGCAGACGATTCAAAATTAGCACGGTTGACTTTGATAAAGACGCTCAAAGAGCATGAGCCCTCCGCAGAAATTTATGAAGCGGAAAACGGCGCGATCGCAGTAGAACTTTTCAAAGTTGAAAATCCAAGAATTGTTTTTTTGGATTTAACGATGCCGATCATGGATGGATACGAAGCGCTGAAGCTAATTAGGCAAATCGATCCACACGCACAGGTAGTTGTTGTCTCTGCGGATATTCAGACACAAGCACAAGAGTTAGTATTGGCCTTGGGAGCGAAATTGATGGTTCCCAAACCGATTAATTCAGACAAAATGTTGGCTGTTCTTCAACAGCTTGTGTTTTGATTATACCGAAGGAGTCAGATGACAACAGATGCGTTTACTGATGATCATTTAGATGTCCTCAGAGAATTGATGAATATTGCTATGGGAAATGCAACAGCCAGTATCGCCGATTTGCTGCAAACGTTTGGGACGATGCATATCCCTCACCTTCAAATCAGCGATGTGGATGGGTTAAAAAATTATATTAAAATGACCATTCAACCTGAGGATGAATACTACGTCACAAAACAGCTTTTTGGCGGGAAGATCGGCGGAGAATTTATATTTGTTATGAATAGTGAGTCGGCTACAAACCTTGGAAATTATTTATATGATATTAGCAAGGCAACTGATGCGGATATCATGGATGCAGTGATAGAGCTGACTAATATTTTAAGTGCTACAACTATCGGTCGTTTGACTGAAGAGCTCAATACAAAAGTACAATTTTTTGCACCTACTACAGAGATCGTTTCAGGAGATCCTTTAATTGCGGAGGAAGAGACGCTCAATTATCATAAGATTATTATCATTAGCACGGTGCTGGAATTTCAAAAGTATAAAATCAGCGGTCAGATTTTTATCCTTTCCAGAGATAACATGATTACCAGTTTGAGGGAATTAATTGATCTAAAATTGGAAGAAATGTATTCATGATAAGCATGCTAGATCACTGTAATATCGTTTTTGATTCATTGGAAAATGGCACTCTTATAGTAGATGAGGAGTGTACGGTCTGGTCATGGAATAAATGGCTTGAGATCAATACCGGGATAGCATCGGAAACGATTATTGGTAACAATTTAACAGCGTTTTATCCTGAGCTCGACTATAAAGGATTCCAGCGTAAAATAAGAACAACTTTGCGACTCAATACTCCTACTTTTTATGATGCATCGCTGAGTAACCGTTTTATTACCATTCCCAGAAATAAGATCACAACGTCACTGTTGACTAGCATGCAGCTTCAGGTGACAATTTCTTCTTATATACCGAGTCTTAAAAGGGTGATGGTTTCAATATATGACATTAGCGATATGCATGAACTCAAGCTGACACTTCAACAGCGAATGATAGAGATTACCTTGCTTAATAATGAATTACGACGAGAGAAGCATATTATTAATACAAACTTGATGATTGTCAAAACCGACTGTGGATGTTTGGTAACGGATGTCACAGAAGCTTTTTCTCATTTTTTTGGGTTTTCAAAAGAGGAATTACTAGGAGGCTCTTTATTGAGCCTTTTTGTAGCTGGCCAGCATGAGGTAGAAATTTTACAGATGAATGAATGTCTGCAAAAGAAACAAAAATGGTCAGGGGAAATGGAAGTTCTGAGAAAAAATGGCGTAAAAGTGTGGATGGATATGGTTATTTCTCCCTATTTAGATGAAAATGATGAGGCCACGAGCTATACCGCTATTTATCACGACATTACCGATAAAAAAAGAGTTGAATTGTTGTCGGTAACCGACCCTTTAACAAAACTGTACAACCGTCAAAAGTTTAATGAGGTTTGCGAAGAGATGCTAATGCGAAAGCATTGGACCGTGGATAATACTTTCGGACTTATTGTTGCCGATGTGGACCATTTTAAAAGTGTTAATGACACCTACGGGCACCAAGTGGGGGATGCTGTCTTAATTGCCATGGCTGATACCCTTACGGGTGCGATTCGGACGAGTGATATTCTGGCTCGTTGGGGAGGGGAGGAGTTTGTCATTTTACTTCCTGATGTGGATATGGAGAAAGCTGCTCTTGCAGCGGAAAAATATCGACAGGCAATTGAACAGATGAACATTCCGGAGGTTGGATCGATTACCGCATCGTTCGGGGTTACTGTTTTTTCTATGGGAGACACGCAAGAAAAAATGGTATACCGAGCAGACTTAGGTTTATATCGTGCCAAAAAGAATGGAAGAAACCGACTTGAATCGGTAGTGCCATAGCGTAATTTAGTTCCTTATAATCTATTACCGTTTATAATCTATCCTTAAAAAGAAACAGTCAAGGTTTATGAATGAAAATAGCGGTAATCCAAGGTCCTAATCTCAATATGTTGGGAGTTCGTGAACAGCAAGTGTACGGTCCGATGCGTCTAGAGCAAATTCATGCTCAAATGAAAGATTTTGCAGAGCAAAACGGGATTGAAATCGAATTTTACCAAAGCAATCTCGAGGGTGAGATTGTTGACCGTATTCAAGAGTGCTATGGAGATACCGATGGGATTATTATCAATCCAGCGGCCTATACACATACATCCATCGCGATTCGTGATGCCATCGCTGCGGTGAATCTTCCAACCATCGAAGTACATATCAGCAATATTTATCGCCGTGAAGAGTTTCGTCAAAAAAGCATGACAGCTCCTGCGTGTACTTCCTCTATTATTGGATTTGGACCGTTTGGATACCATTTGGCAATGGTAGGAATGATGCAGGTATTGAGTGAAATCACTGCAATACGTGCCGCACAGCAAGGTGCAGTACAAGAGTAACGGTTATGCCACTACAGCGCCCATTGGATGAACGACATTGTGTGATCATCAATCGGTGTTTTCCGTATCGTCGTGTAAAGCCAAGTGGATATCGACATCGCGTTGTGTTGGGTGTTGGCGGAAATGTGGGGGATACACAGCGCAGGTTAGAGCGTCTATGGATTTATTTACGTCGTATTCCGCAGATTTATCCGGTTCAAAACGGTGTGATAGTTCGCAATCCCCCTTTTGGCTATACGCAACAAGCTGATTTTTACAATACGGTGATGGAAATTGCAACCTCATTGAATCCACGAAGTTTGTTGCGCAGAATTTTTAGAATAGAAAAATACTTTGGGCGTAAACGCAGTTTTGCCAATGCGCCGAGGACGCTTGATTTGGATATGATATTCTTTGATAAAAGAATCATGAATACGGCAGAGTTGACACTTCCTCATGCCGGATACAAAGAGCGGCTCAGTGTTCTTATACCAATGCGCAGCTTGGGCACTAACGCACAGAAAAGACGGAGACGATATGAAAATCTTGACCTTTAGCGGCTCCACTCCTGCCGAAGCGCTTAAAAAAGCGCAGTTGGAAGTAGGCGAAGATGCAATGCTTATCGAAACCCGGGAGATCCAAAAAAAATCACTGGGCAAAAGTGCGCTTTATGAGATTGTTGTGGGCATAGAAGAAGAGTCTCTATCCAAACCAATTCCAAGACATAAGGAGCCGTTGACACAACAGCGTCCTCTTGCACAAAAAAGCAGTGATGTTCTCTTTAATATTTCCGAAGCAGCGAAGCAAATTTCTAAAATTGCAGAAGTTACTGAAGAAGAACGCACTCCAAAACAGACCCATGCAGCACCCAGTGAAGATCTCAAGCGAATCAAAGACGAAATCGAAAAACTCGGGGATAAAGTTAAAATCATCCAAAATATGTTTTGGGATGAAAAATCTCCGAAAACATCCATTGCCATTCCTCCGGAGTTTGCGGAAATTTATCGTCTTGCTCGTGAAAGTGGAATGAATCAAGAGCATTTAGACGAGATCATGCAGCTTACTTTGGAGCACATGCCCTCCAAGATGAGGGAGAACTCGGAAACCGTTAAGCGCTATTTCCAAGTATTGTTACGTAAAATGATTCCTGTTCGTCTGGAAACATCACCAAAAATGGGCGGTAAAAAAGTAGTCATGCTCGTAGGTCCAACGGGAGTCGGAAAAACAACTTCCATTGCAAAGCTCGCGGCACGCTATTCCTATTTACTGGAAAAAAAATACAAAGTAGGTCTTGTTGTCTTGGATACCTATCGTATCGGTGCGGTTGAGCAGCTTATGCAGTATGCCCGTATGATGAAGCTAGGCATTGAGACGGTCGTGGATCCGCCTGAGTTTTCCACTGCTTTGAATTCTTTGCGTTACAGCGATTATATTTTGATTGACACGATGGGTTCTTCTCCTTATGACAAAGGGAAAATCGAAAAAATTTACGAATGTTTACGCTCCAATGATACTGATTACAGCGTCGATGTAGTATTGGTTTTGCCAAGCTCCATCAAATATGAGGATCTTAAAGCAACCTATGAGAATTTTGCTCCATTGGGTATTGATACGATGATGTTTACCAAGCTCGATGAAACCAGAGGATTTGGCAATATTTTCTCGTTGGTGTATGAGACCAAAATACCGATTAGCTACTTTTCAGTCGGTCAAGAAGTGCCTGAGGATTTAGTGGTATCCAACAGTGACTTTTTGGTTGATTGTTTGCTCAATGGGTTTCGTAAGGGTGAATTGTCATGACACATCAAGCCGCCAAGCTCGAAGCATTGGTGAACAAAAACAAGAACGCTAATCCTAAAAAAACCCGTTTTATCGCGATCACAAGTGGCAAAGGGGGTGTTGGCAAAAGTACGATTAGTTCCAATATGGCACACATGATGGCGAAGCATGGGCTCAAAGTCGGAATTTTTGATGCCGATATCGGCTTGGCAAACCTCGATGTCATGTTCAATGTAAAAATAAAAAAGAATATTTTACATGTCCTCAAAGGGGAAGCGACTGTTGAAGAGATTTTGGTTCCCATCGAAAAAAACTTGGTCTTAATACCGGGTGAAAGCATGATAAGACTTAACAATAAATTTTTTGATGGCGAAGCATGGGCTCAAAGTCGGAATTTTTGATGCCGATATCGGCTTGGCAAACCTCGATGTCATGTTCAATGTAAAAATAAAAAAGAATATTTTACATGTCCTCAAAGGGGAAGCGACTGTTGAAGAGATTTTGGTTCCCATCGAAAAAAACTTGGTCTTAATACCGGGTGAAAGCGGTGAAGAGATATTTAAATATGCCTCATCGGGGATATTTGAACGCTTTATGAGCGAGGCTCATGTTTTGGATGATTTGGATGTTTTGATTATTGATACAGGGGCAGGTATTGGAGAGCATACCCAGCTTTTTTTACGGGCATGTGATGATGTTATTGTTGTAACGGTTCCTGATCCTGCAGCGATTACAGACGCTTATGCTACTATAAAAATTACATCGCGTCTTCGTGATGAAATCAATGTTATAATGAACCAGGTTCGAAGTGATACGGAAGCATCTGCATTGTTTGAAAAAATACAAAAAGTTGCCCTTGCCAATATAGGTGACAAGCTGCGTTTAAATTATTTGGGGCAAATATCCAGCGATCCAAAAGTTGCAGTAAGTGTCAAAAAAAGGGCTCTTTTTGCACGAGAATTTCCTACTTCAAAACCTGCTACTGAATTAGAGATGATTGTGAAGCGTATTGCGAAAAAATTGGAACGAAATGTGCTAGTAAATCCCCAAGAGAGTGGATTGGGCGGATTATTCAAACGTTTGATGGAACACTTCTAATTTTATCAAGGCTGTTCATGCGGGGTTCAAATTTTGTTGCTTTTTTGACGATACAAGGATTTATCGCGGGTATCGTTTTTGGAGTATTACAATCGGACAGTGCTGAAGATTTTTTGATTTATGTTCTCCTCATTTCTACTTTTTTTTATCTTTTTGCACATTTGTGCGTTGGCTTTTATTTTCAGACATTAGGAGTGAAAGCCCATTCGTTTCCTAAACATTCGCATGAACGAAGTTTGGATGGTTATGTACGTGAAATTAATAGACGTGAGCAATTCATTGATGCATATTATGCACATAAAGATGAATTGCTAAGCGGCGATGAACGGAGGAAAGCATGAGCGGTGCCGGTATTTACTGTCAAGAACTAAAGCACATTGAAGATCAGCTTGCTTTGCAATACCTTCCTGCCGTTAAAGCAATGTCGTTTCGTCTAAAAGAACGTTTACCAAGTTCAATTGATTATATGGATTTATGCGCTATAGGAACAGAAGAACTTGTCAAGCTGGCACGTCGTTACGATGAGGCTCAAAACGATTCGTTTTGGGGATATGCGAAAACGAGAGTTTACGGTGCTATGTTGGATTATTTACGTTCGCTTGATTTAGTGAGTCGTTCCAGCCGTCGTCTTATTAAAGAGATTGATAAAGCCATCGAGAAATATTTGGTTGAGCATGATACCGAGCCTTCAAATGCCGAATTGGCACTTATTTTGATGATGGATGTAGAGAAAATTCATGATGCCCGTATTGCATCGGATATCTATACGGTACTCCCGTTGGATGATCAGTTTGGAAATGAATCAGACGGAACACTGGATCGTATGGAACATGAAGAACTTATAGATGCCATCAAAGATGTTTTAATGGGTTTTGAAGAGCGTGAGCAGATGATTATTCAGCTTTATTATTTTGAAGAACTGACGCTCAAAGAGATCAGTGAAATTGTAAATATTACAGAATCCCGAATTTCTCAGATACATAAATCCGTTATTCGGCGTATTAAAGAAGCGGTGGAGGGGTAAAGCATGGCAGATATTTTATCCCAAGAAGAGATTGACGCTCTATTAGATGTTGTTGATGATGACGGTGATGTTGGCGGGTTAGAAGCAGAAGAAGAGAATAGTTTTTCTTCTCATCGGCAAATTACACTGTATGACTTCAAACGTCCTAACCGTGTTTCAAAAGAACAGCTTCGAGCATTTCGTGGTATCCACGATAAGATGGCCCGTTCGATTTCATCGCAAATTTCCTCTATAATGCGCTCCATCGTAGAGATACAGCTGCATTCTGTTGATCAGATGACGTATGGTGAATTTTTAATGTCATTGCCAAATCCTACGAGTTTCAATGTTTTTTCGATGAAACCATTGGAAGGTAATGGGGTTTTAGAAATTAATCCTTCTATTGCTTTTCCTATGTTGGACCGTATTTTAGGAGGACGCGGAGAGACTTTTGAAGCAAGTCGTGAGTTTTCGGATATTGAGCTTTCATTATTTGAAACCATTTTACGTGTCATGATGAATACGTTACGTGAAGCATGGGCCCCGGTTACGGATCTATATCCTCAGATTGAGTCAAAGGAATCGAGTCCTAATGTGGTTCAGATTGTGGCACAAAATGAAATCGTTGTCATGGTAGTTATGGAAATCATCATTGGGCACAGTTCGGGCATGATGAATATTTGTTATCCGGTTATTGCACTGGAACCTATTTTACCAAAATTGGCAAGCCGTGATTTGATGCTGAATGAAACCAGTTCCAAAAAAAGCCGTAATCAGGAACTACAGGTGCTTCTAGGAGGTGCTCATGTTAATTTTGAAGTCAATCTTGGAACGGCGGAATTAACCCTGCAAGAATTATTGGATATTGAAGTTGGGGATATTTTACGGCTTAATGTTGCAGCCAATGATGTTGTGAGTGTCAGTGTGGATGGAAAAGAGCGTTTTGTAGCAGAAATGGGACTACGGCGTTTTCGCAAATCGGTACAGATAACCCAAAAAATTGACACTGAAAAAGATGCGGTCAAGCGAGCACTCAAAGAGTTTGAATTAAAGCGAAAAGCGCGTGCTGCAGTGGCCAAAGAGATGGTTAAAACCATAGATGAGTTTGAAGAGGATGAATAATGAGTGATTTTACGGGGTTATTCGCCCAAGAAACAACGGCAACGATTGAAGGATTAACGGGGCAAGTCCCTTCGGTTTTATTTAAAGAATCAGAAACGATTTCGATTGTTTCGAATGTTATCCCTCCTATCGCGACCGTTGGTTTGAGTTTTTCAGGTCCGGCAACCGGTAAGGGGATCATATTGGTTCAGCCATCTGTCGCAACAGCGCTTGGCGATATGATGCTTGGCGGTGATGGCGAGAGTAAAGAGGAAATGAATGATGAAGACCTTGATGCACTCAAGGAGATCATTTCCAATATAGCAGGGGCCATGAGCACCACACTGGCGTCTCAAAAAGAGCTGCCTAAATTTACCATCAAAACGGAAGAAGCCCTTTTTATTGCTGATAATGGTGAAGTAAATTTGGATGGGTATACGAAAATGTTCGTCTATAGCTTTTCGTTGGGAACGATTAATACACTCATCATGTTTGTGATTGATGCTGCTGTTGTCGAAGCATTGGAAGGACCAAGTGCGCTACCAACCAATTCTGCACCTTCGCCTGTTTCTGTGGCCTCATCCAATGGAGATTCGCAAAGTTATGAACGAAAGCTTGATGATAGTGAAATGAAAAACATCGGTCTTATTTTGGATGTAAAGTTGCCGGTGCGTGTTCGAATTGGAAAGAAAAAGATGCTTTTGAAAGATGTTTTGAGCATGGATATCGGTTCGGTTATTGAACTAAACCAATTGGCTAACGATCCTTTGGATATCTTGGTGGATGATAATGTTATAGCGCAAGGCGAAGTGGTTATCGTTGATGGAAACTTTGGGGTTCAAATAACGTCTATAGGCAGTAAGCGAGATCGCTTAACGAAGCTCAAGGGGTAAAAATGCCGCACGGAAGAGCGAAAAAAAAAGAGTACCAAAGTAACCGCTACGTCAAAGACATTAAGTCGGGAGATATGTGGAGTGTTTTTAAAATCATCGCCGATTTTGTACAAGGTTTTGATGAGCTCGGAGACCTTGGTCCCTCAGTAACGATTTTTGGTAGCGCACGGGTAGATGAAAACCACCCTTACTATGTGCAAGCAATGCATTTATCAAGCATGCTGGGTGAACGTGGTTATAACATTATAACCGGAGGTGGACCTGGCGTGATGGAAGCGGCAAACCGTGGAGCCTATGAACACGAGAATATTGAATCTATCGGACTTAATATCGAACTTCCACAAGAGCAGGCGCCTAATCGTTTCATTACAAAAGGGCGAAGTTTTGATTATTTCTTCTCTCGTAAGGTTATGCTGGTTAAATATTCGATGGCGTATGTGATTTTCCCGGGGGGATTTGGGACTCTTGATGAATTGTTTGAAGCATTGACACTGATTCAAACACGAAAAGTTTGGGGAGTACATCTATTTGTAATAGGGACTGAGTTTTATGCTCCACTTATGCAGTTTATCAAAGATAAGATGCTAGCTGAGGGAATGATCGATGCAAAAGATTTAAAGCTGATTACTTTGACGGATGATCTTGATTTGGTAGTCAATGAGATTGAAAAATCATTGGTTGCGCAAATGGCAACGCTCGAAAAAGAAGGGTTGGGCGATACAAAGTATTACAAGATTCTTTCGTCTTATTTTGAGAACAGACCAATATGCAATAGGGATGAGAACTAATGGCACAAAAAGTATTAATAGGTATGAGCGGCGGTGTTGACTCAACCGTATCGACACTGCTGTTAAAAGAACAAGGCTACGAAGTAGAAGGCGTGTATATGAAGCTTCATTCAAAGCCGGGTTACCATGAAATTCATCAGGCGAGGGCGCAAAAAGCAGCTGAGTTTGCCGGGGTAAAACTGCATATTTTAGATTTGCATGAAAAATTCAATGAAAAAGTTTTTACTCCCTTTATTCAAACGTATCAAGAAGGAAAAACACCCAATCCTTGTGCTTTATGCAATCGAAATATTAAATTTGGTGCGATGGTGGATTTTGCGGACACGATTGGTGCTCACTATATTGCAACAGGCCATTACATTCGCCATGATGGACAATATTTGCTTCAAGCGCATGATGATACCAAAGATCAAAGCTACTTTCTTTTTTACATCAACCCAGCTATAGTGCCGCGTTTACTCTTTCCTTTGGGTGAAAAACATAAAGTCGATATAAAGGCATATGCCGCGAGTGTTGAAGGGTTGGAGTCGTTTGCATCACAAGGGGAGTCAAGCGAAATATGTTTTGTAGAGACAACCTATGCTGACGTATTAAAGCCCTATGTAAATGTGGATCAAGAAGGAGAAGTTCTTGATTTGGAAGGTAAAGTAGTCGGAAAACATAAAGGCTATATGCACTACACAATTGGGAAGCGTAAAGGTTTTACAGTCAACGGTGCGCATGATCCTCATTTTGTAGTGGAGATTAGGCCCAAGACGAATCAAATCGTAGTGGGACCAAGGGAAGCATTAGAGTGTCACTCTGTCGAGCTTGAAAATGTGAATATGTTTGATAAGCGTCAAAAGTTTGATTGCAGCGTGAAGCTTCGCTATCGTACAGAGGCTGTCAATTGTCATGTGGTCATTCATGGTGATCATGCAACGGTAAAGCTTGAATCACCTGTTTTGGGTATTGCTGCGGGTCAAGCAGGAGTCTTTTACGATGGTGACAAACTTCTAGGTGGTGGTTGGATTGTTTAATCCAAAACAAAAAATTATTGCTGCAGGTATAATCGGCAATATTATTGAATATTACGATTTTGCTCTGATCGGTTTTTTAGCGGTCATGATGGGAAATCTTTTCTTCCCCTCTACGAATCCTTTTCTCTCTCTTTTAGGCTCTTTTGGGGCATTTGCCGCGGGTATGGTTATGCGTCCCATTGGTGCGGCTATTTTTGGACATATTGGTGATCGTATTGGACGACGATTCGCTCTGATTGCCTCGCTTATTTTGATGGCGCTTCCTACTTTTTTAATCGGATTTTTGCCCCTATTGAAACAAAAGAACCGTATAGGTTTTGTCTCCCCGGTGTTGATTGTTCGACAAGATAAACAATTGAACTTGCATATTCACCGCCAACTGAGAGACCCTGAATCATACGCAATAGCACTAATAAAATAGGCGCCATAATGCCTATCTGCGCGTAGGTTGGCAAAAATCCGATTAAAAAAGTAGGAAGCGCCATCAAAATAAGCGAGGCAATCAGAGCGAATCGTCGTCCAATACGATCACCAATATGTCCAAAAATAGCCGCACCAATGGGACGCATAACCATAC
>JAMCPS010000073.1 GCA_023379705.1 Campylobacterota bacterium | reverse complement strand
AACCCCAGATCACCTGCACCGTGAATTCCGCACCCTTTGATACATGCCGACCAATACAGACGTATTTTGGCATCGGAAAGGGGAACCATACGCGCTAGATACTCGCCCATCTCTATGGCATCGGGTTTGTTAGGGATAACGCCAAACGGACAGTGCTCGGTGCCTGCACACGCGATGAGGTTCGCCATGTATGGTGAGGGACGGTTAGGGTATTTGACAAACAATGGTGATTCCAGCGCCGTTTGCTCATCACGAATGCCTGTGATGATGAGGTTTTGTTCGATGGTAAAACGCAGTGCACCGTTTTGTGCAGCGGCTACACTTGCGGCATCAGCTAAATCACTTCCGCTAAATACACCCGATGGAACAGCGGCGTACAGAGCAAACGATCCGTCTTTGAGGGCAATTTTACCGTAGTGATCTCCCCCTTCAGCGGCACATAGGGTTTCTCCACTGCTGTGCATCGCATGTCCCAGCTGTTTTTCGATGGCATCACGAAATTCTCCCATTCCCACGGCGTCTATAAGGAATTTGAGACGGTTTTTATTGCGGTTATCGCGAAAGCCATAGGTTTTAAAGAGGCTGGCAACGGCAACAAAGACCTCTTTGGCCTGCGATGGCAAAACAAACATATCGGCATCCTGTGCCAAGAATCCGACGCGACCACCCAGATAAAGGTTGAAACCATAGACACCATCTTTTTGCGCGAGGGCGAGGGCGAAATCCTGACCAAAGATGTTACAACGGTTGGATAGAGAACCGCTGATGCCAATGTTGAACTTACGCGGCATGGTGGTGATCCAATCGTCATTTTTCAAAAAGACCGCCTGGATGTCGTTCATGATCTCCACACAGGGGATGATGTTGTCCATCGCCAAGCCATCCAGCGGATCAATGAGGATATTACGGAAGTTATCCACGCCCGTTTGGTAGCTGGTGAGTCCCACGCTCTCCAAAAGTGCCAGCGCTTCAGGCATGTCTTCAATCGTGATGTAGCGCAGTTCGATCTGCATACGGGTGGTGATGTCGATGTAATCTTTTCCAAAACGTTTTGCAACATCGGCGAGAACACGTGCTTGTTCAACGCTCAAAATCCCCCCCGCCACACGAACACGGATCATAAAACGCCCCGGTGTTGCAGGACGGTCAAAGACACCGAAACTTTTGAGAACAAAATCCTTGTCATCTTCGGTGATCGAATCGTAACCTGTTTTGGAATAACCGATCAGTCGTTCCCACGCTTCTTTTGCGCTGAAAGCATCTTTGAGAGATTCGATTTTGTGGCGCTTTGCACTGCGCGCTTCGTTAGCTTGAGAGAGCGATGTCATGGGTGGTCTCCTTGATCTCATGGATGTATTTTGGTAATTTGGATTCGAGTGCGACAACATCGCCAAAAATCATAATGGCGGGTTTGGGCGCTTTTTTAGCGGCATTTGCCAAGTTTTCCAATGTCGTAATAATCGTGCTTTGGTTCGAACTGGTCGCATTGGAGACGATGGCAACGCTCAATGCAGGATCAATCCCCGCACGTAGTGCTTCATCGCGAATTTGCCCCGCACGGCTGAGTCCCATCAGGACGATCGTGGTATGGCTGGACATACCTAACAGCGGTATCCAGCTCAAGTTTACGCGATCCCCTGCCAGATGTGCGGATACAACCGACATACCCGTCGCAAGCCCTCGTGCTGTTGGAGCGATTCCCGCACTGAGTGGTCCGCTAAGGGCTGAGGAGATACCGGGGATCACTTCGGTATGAATGCCTCGCTCCATCGCATAAATTGCTTCTTCCGTTCCGCGTCCGAAGATGTACGGATCGCCGCATTTGAGACGCCCTACGCGCAATCCTTGGAGGGCATACGAGGCTATGATCACATTGATCTCGTCTTGGGTGGAGCTGTGGCACCCTTTTTCTTTTCCTACGAATACCACTTTGGTTGAGGCGGGAATCAAATCGATGATCTCTTGAGTGAGAAGATGGTCGATGAGGGCAACATCGAGTTTTTGAATCGTCTTGAGGGCTTTGAGGGTAAGTAAATCGGCATCACCCGGTCCGCATCCGATCAAATAGAGTGATCCGTTCATCGTTTTTCCCTTTAAGACTTTTTTGTACGGAAATAATAGTGTAAAATGGGGGAGCAAATTGCAATATAGTGATTAATTTTTAAGCACCTTTATTGTTAAAAGAATAGGATGGTTTATGGCACTGTTTCCCATGTTTGTAGATTTAGAAAACCAAAACATCGTTGTCATCGGGGCAGGTGTGGTAGCGTTACGCAAAATCGAGCAGCTTATTAAGTTTTCTCCCAAGCTCACGGTCATCGCTCCCATCATTCATGAAGAGATTAGAGGGTTGAGCCAAACGTATCCGATAACGCTTTTAGAGCGGGAATACGTAATCGAGGATTGCGATAACCGTTTTTTGGTGATCGGGGCATTGGATGATTTGGGTGAGCAGGAGAAGATTTATCAAACGTGTATGAGTGCTAAAACACCCGTTAATTGTGTTGACTCACCCGCATTGTGCAGCTTTATCTTTCCGGCATTGATTGTGGAGGGGGATTTGTGTGTGGGGATCAATACATCGGGCAAAGCGCCTGCGGTGAGTTCCGCTTTGCGTCAGTTCTTGACCAAGCATATTCCGCAGGGTATTCATGATCTCATAGAGCGTGTCCATGCGATTCGTCAGAATGAGGAAGTAGGGACACAACGCCAAGAGAAAATCATCGGCATATGCCGTGACTTTTTTAAGCTATAGCACTTACTCGGCTATTGACCACATTCCAGTTGATATTTTTGAAGAAAGCCTCTACATAGCCTTTTGCGTTGGAGCCAAAATCCATTTGATAGGAGTGTTCGTACATGTCCAGCGCAAGGATGATTTTTGAATCCCACAAACTGTGCATGTGATCCCATGACCAAACGTTTTCGAGGCGTTTAAGGCGTTCATTGTAAACGAGAAATACCCATCCCGATCCACCGCTCAATGAAAGAGCTATTTTTTTAAACTCATTTTCCCATTCGCCTACGGTACGAAATGAAAATTCAACCATACTTTTGAGTTTGTTATCCATCGCTCCCGCGGCTCCCAAGGCATCAAAATAGTACTCATGCAAGATCATGGAGTTCAGTGCAACCATCTGCTCGCGTTTGAGAGCACCCAGTTCAAACGGGTTGGCGGAACCGGCGAGTGAAACGATCTTTTCTTCGATAGCACGAGCACGTTTGACGGCACCCACGTAGTTGTTGTCATGGTGGGAAACGATCATTTTTTCCGAAATACCCTCAAGCTTTTTAGGATCAAAAATAAGCGGTTTTTGTGTTAGTGTCTCAGGGTGAGTGGCTCTTGGTGTGGGTACTGTATCAGCAGCCGTTGCAGCGGTTAAACCGCTGGCAAGGGTTGCGGCACCCAGTGCCATAAAATCTCTTCGTTGCATAATATATCCCTTGATTTGTATTTAATGGGACATTTTAGTCAGGTTAAGCTTTATCTTTACAACACATATTATGCACTGATGATGGTATTTATTACTAAATAAATTTGCTCATGGATTGTTAATTTGCTATTTATCAACTAATGTTTCACTAAAATGACAACCAGATTCTTCGCCTAAAAAGCATGCTTTATCATAGTATTCTTTTGCTTTCACCTTATTTATTGACACACCATGCCCTTGTTGATATTTAAAGCCGAGACCAGTACATGAAGTGCCAATTCCACCATCGCAAGCTTTTTGTTCTAGGATATTTCTTTTTTTATCATCAATTTTATGAGGTCCATAATGCATGTCTAAGCGGATTAAATTCAGGCATGCGAACATATAATCGTTATCACATGCCTTTGTATAATATTCCTTAGCCTTATTGTAGTCTTCACTTATTCCTCTACTTTGTTCATGTGCTAATCCAAGCGAAGTACAACCTTTCATATCACCACCACTACATGCAATTTCAAAAAGTTTATATGCTTTTTGAAATTCTTGTCTACCATCATAAATATGAGCAAGTCTCCAGCATCCATCCATATCATTACCATCACATGCTTTTTGATAGTATTGAGTTAATTTAATAAAATTTTTTTCTACACCTAGCCCATCCTCATAGTGAGACGCCAAACCTGAGCATCCTTTCATATTCCCGCCATCGCATGCTTTTTTGTAAAGTGTCGTGGACAGTTTGAAATCACCTTTAGCTGCATATAATCTAGCCAAGTCAAAACATGCATTTATTTCAGAATCATCACAAGCTTGAGTCCACATTTCAATAGCTCTTTCAGGGTATCCATTTATTTTAGATTTTAAAACATCATCAAGTAGTCTCATACGTAAAAGACCTAAATAAAAGCACCCATTTAAATTCCCACTATCACATACTTTGCCATATGAAACACTTGCTTGGTGAAAATGATTGTTTTGCTCCTGTTGATATCCATAAAACAATAAATCCGTATTAACATTTGTATTTGTAATATTTGTTGCACGAACTATTTTTCCTGAAGAATAATAATCAGTTCTGTCTATTTCTTTACCATTCTTGTAATGAATTGTATATCTTAATTTACCAGATTTGTAATATACATTTGTCGGGCCACTAAGTACACCGTTTTCATAACTAGCTTCTTTTCTTAATTCACCTGTGGTGT
>JAMCPS010000072.1 GCA_023379705.1 Campylobacterota bacterium | reverse complement strand
CAAGGCTTTGCTGGGTATTTGGGATAATAGCGTAATACGTGATTTGTGATTCTTCCACATTGGGAAGCTTGGACTCAAAACCCTGTTTTATGACATTTTGGAGTGAAAAAGTACCTATATTACAACGTCGCGCGGTTGCTGTGAAAACAACAATATTGCTTTCTTGATTGTAGGCTGTGGTTTTATAATCAATAATTTTGAATGAATCAGCCAGAACATTGGAAAAAGTAGCTGGTGGTGATAAAGTGGATGCTGTAAGAGACGATCCTGTAATAGGATTTGAATCCATTCCAGTAGAGCTTACAGTCGCAGTAATATTAGGCAATCGGACATTGGCAGATTGTACTAAAAAATAAAATGTATCGTAAACACCGTCTGCTTTGACAGCACGGCGCGGCGTCGCACTAAAGACACGAATCCCTTCTTCATTTTGAAGCGTATATTCGATATTTCCAGACGCAATATCTACGGGGGTGAGTTTAATAGTGACAGGAAAAATTTCCCCAATATAAAGGTGCGAGGGAAGATTTGAGTGCTCTAAGCTAATACTCCCGCTTTGTTCAACATTATTAAATAGGGTATTAATGCCTGTGTCAGTTTCATTTTCTGAAGTTTGAGGCGGTTGCACTTCTTGAGGAACGCTAGCAGGATCAGTAAATACTGATGGTTCCCCCATAGCAGCTTGCGCAAGTAATAGTAATAAGAAAAGTATCTTTTTCAAGCGGACAAAAATCCCTCGAGCATACGACGCCCATCATTGGAGCCTAACAATGACTCCATTGCACGCTCTGGATGCGGCATCAATCCAAAAACATTTTTTTCTTTATTGCTGATACCGGCAATACTGTCTACTGAACCGTTTGGATTACTGATATTGCCTTTATCGTCGGTGTACTGTAATAGAACTTGATCATTAGCATATAACTCGACGAGTCCTTGGGGATCAATGTAAAAATTGCCATCGTGATGCGCGATAGGAATATTGAGGATATCATCAACAGCGCATTGGCTCAGAAAAGTATTATTGGTGGAAGCGACTTTTAAATAGTGATGACGTGATATAAAATGAAGTCCTTCATTGCGCTTTAGGGCACCTGGCAGTAGACCGCACTCTGTCAATACCTGAAAACCGTTACAAATACCCAGAACTTTTCCACCATTATTGGCATACTCTTTAACGGCTTTCATAATAGGACTCATTTTAGCGATTGCACCGCTTCTGAGATAGTCTCCATAGCTAAATCCCCCCGCAACAACGAGCAAATCGGTCCCCTCAGGTATCGTGTCTTCTTTATGCCAAAGAATTTGTGTTTCACATCCCAGTGCTGCAAAGGCATTTTGGGTGTCATACTCACAGTTGGTACCCGGAAATTGGATGATACCTACTTTTGTTTTCATGCTTGAATCTCTATGGCGTAATCTTCGATAACGGTGTTGGCCAGTAAATCTTCACACATTTGTGTTACTTTAGCTTTTGCAGATTCTGCATTGGTCTCACTCATCTCAATAATGATCTGTTTGCCGACGCGAACATCACTTACAGTAGCAAATCCATGACCGGATAAAGCATGCTCAACCGCTTTGCCCTGTGAGTCAAGAACTCCATTTTTCAAAAATACGTTTACTATTGCTTTCATTCTTTTGCCTTTATTCTCTTTGGTTATTAGTTTAATATTCGGTTTAAAACTTCTTCGTAGGCTACTTTGAGACCGCCCATCCCTTGACGGAAACGGTCTTTGTCCATTTTTTCGCCCGTTTCTAAATCCCAAAACCGGCAATTGTCAGGGCTGATTTCATCTGCGAGGATGATTTTACCATCAGTATCACGACCAAATTCAAGTTTAAAATCAACCAAATTGAGACCTTTATTATGGAAATAAGGACGTAAAATATCATTGATTTGACGTGCCATAGCACGTAGTTGATCCAATTCGGCTTCATTTTTAACGAGTTCAAGAATCAAACAGTGCTGATCGTTGAGTTTTGGATCACCGAGGTCGTCATTTTTGTAGTCGAACTCAACCAAGGTAAAAGGGAGAATCTTTCCATCAGGGATGCCAAGATTTTTACTAAGGCTCCCGGTGGCAACATTTCGGACAATTACTTCGATCATGATGATGTCAACTTTTTTGCATAGCATATTGGTATCGTCTAACATCTTTACAAAGTGAGACTCAATTCCCTTTTCTGCCAGCATTTGGAATAGGGCAGTTGAAATTTTATTATTGAGGGCACCTTTGCCGGCTTCTGTGTCTTTTTTTGCACCGTTAAATGCAGTTAGATCATCTTTGAATTGGGCAATGACTAAGTTTGGATCATCAGTACTATAGAGGCGTTTCGCTTTTCCTTCATAAATGACTGCACGTTTTTCCATTATTCTTTTCCTTTGGTAATGATGAGGGCTTTAATGATACCAACTCCCTCTTTGAGCTGTATGTCTTTTGTAAGCTGTTCTTTGGTGATAATTGTTTTGTTGGTTGCGTTGATTTCAGTGACATCAATCATTCTGTCTATTTTTTCAAGTTCACCTTGCAAGTGTTTTTTAAGGTCGGCTTCTTTGATATTGAAATTGTTATCATGTTTTTTAATTTCATCTGCATCAACTTCAACGTCAGGAGTTACGCCAACGGCTTGAATGGTACGTCCACTAGGAAGATAGTAGCGTGCGATGGTGAGCTTGATGGCTTCTATATCTGTTATAGGCATGACAACCTGTACGCTTCCCTTTCCAAAAGTTGTTTTCCCGACAATGATCCCTCGCTTGAGATCTTGAATTGCTCCACTGACGATTTCAGAAGCACTTGCACTTCCCTCATTGATCATCACAACGAGCGGAAGACGGCAAGTAGTTGCTTTTTTGGTAGCACTGTAGCTTATATTATCACTCTTGTTGCGGCCTTTTTGGGAAACAATAACTCCCTCATCGACAAATAGGTCGGTAAGTGCTACTGCTTGATCAAGTAACCCGCCAGGATTGTTACGAAGATCTAAAATAATCCCCTTGGATTTTGAAGCATGTTTTACCAATGCTTCTTTAACATCTGCAGCCACTTTTTTGTCAAAACTGGTAATTCGAATGTACAAGATGTTATCATCAATAGTGCGTGTATAAACGGATTCTACGGTAATAATTTCACGTATAATGTGAAATTTAAGAGGTTCGGCTGCCCCTTTTCGAATAATGGTTAAATTAATGGGTGTCTTGGGTTTACCGCGCATAATGCCTACTGCATCATCGATATTCATACTAAGCGTGGCTGTATCATTGATTTTTAAGATAATATCTCCGGCTTTGATACCGGCTTTATCAGCTGGGGTTCCTTCAATAGGGGAGATAACTGTTAATGCGTTGTCGCGCATTCCAACTGTTATACCCAAACCGCCGAATTCCCCGTCTGTTTGGCTTTTGAGAGAATCAAAGCTTTTTTGATCCATAAAGCTGGAATGTGCATCAAGATTGGAGAGCATCCCTTGTAAGGATTTATCAACAAGTTGATCTATCCCAAGAGCATCCACATTGTATTGCTCTACAATGCTAAGCACTTTAGTGAATTTAGCTAAAGACTGAAGACGTGAAGCTTCCAAAGATGGTTCTGCGGATTGTCCGGCCGCATTACTTTTGGCGATAAGAGAGGTTGAAAGAGCGAAGCTAATACCTACTGCACTGATAAAACCAAAAACCATCATTTTTTTATTTTTCATCGTTCATTGACCCTTTTGGTCCATATATTTAGATGGGGAATTATAGTTAAAACTCTATTAATAATCAACTAGATGACTGTAATGGTAACGTCACCGATTTGTATTATATCACCTTTGAGTATTTTGGCCCGTTTGCGAGTTTCAATGGCCCCGTTACGCCGGACCAATTGATCCTCAATGAGCATTTTCGCTTGTCCGCCGGTATCAACGAGATCGAGAAGTTTGATAAGTTTATGAAGTTCAATAAACTCACCGTTTAGTGTATAAGTCATTTTTGATCCAAATGTTAGGGTAAATAGGTAGAGGAATAAAGAGAGGTAGAAA
>JAMCPS010000071.1 GCA_023379705.1 Campylobacterota bacterium | reverse complement strand
TCTTTATCTTTCTTAATAAAGAACTTAATACTCTTAAAAACTTCATTAAATTACTTCGTTTTCTTCATTAAATTACTTCGCTTCTTCATTAAATTACTTCGCTTCTTCATTAAATTACTTCGCTAACTTCATTAAATTACTTCGCTTTTTTTCTTAAATGGGTACATTCCTTCATTAAATTACTTCGCTTTTGGTGTGAGTTAGAAAATAGGATAGTTAAATAATTCAATATTAGGGAATAGGGAAGTTGTTTTTCCCTTTTATTTAATACTTTTGTTTGCTTCATTAAATTACTTCGCTTTTAGTATTAAATTACTTCGCTTTTTATCACATATCTTTCCACTTTAATTTGTTTATGTCACATCAAAAACAGCATTTTTGACATTTTCGACTCCTATGCCTCAAAATTAATATCAAAAAGACAGTTCTATCATCTTGATCGGAATAGGTATTAAATTACTTCGCTTTTTCAATTAGCCCTCAAAACCGTCCATTACCCTTAATGACAGATTAGTAAATTATATTAAATACTCTATTATTTAATTTAAATATAGTATTAATATATATTTAAATATACGTTTATTTAAGCGTTTATTTTAGATTAAGGAATATGATATTAGACTGACAATGTTCAAAAAAAATATGGAGGATCAGATGATTCCGGGAACAACAATTAAGGTTAGCGATGGGATGTTGTATCTCATGGTAGGTGCTGCTCTAGGGCTTGCTTCAGGTGCCATTTATGGTTTTATGTACGGTGTGTTTGTGTCAACAAACATTATGAGTCTATTTGGACTTTAAAAAGGGGTTTATATGACAACAATTAAAAAAACTGCAATCGTTATTGTTGGCGGGATGGTATTAGCTGGATCTTCTTTTATCTCTTTCCATAAATCACAACAAGATCATCGTAATCAAGTTGCTAAAAGAATTGATAATTATTTCAATTCGGAAAGTTACTTAAATTCGATGGAGCGTTATATTTTGAGCAAAAATATGGATTTCACTATTTATGCCATACCTTCTGGAGATTCCTTAATGGATTCATTGCATAAAAACAACAAACGAATTGCGCTTGTTCAAGATTTCGACGTACCTGATTTTTTCAAGGGGGATAAAAACGTGAGTTCTACATATATTTCGAGTATCGCAAGCGGCATGGAGCCGGTCAACGAATCTCAATGTGTTGTTGATGGGGTTGCGGTTTGTTTTGACACTCCACTCACCAATCCATCTTATAAAGCAAGCAACGACATTACAAGTGCACTTAATAAGATGGGCTACAAAATCGTAGCGGCCAATAAAAAATAAGGAGAAAAGTGATGAAAAAATTTGTTTCAATCCTATTAGGTGTAGTAGTCGTGTGTAGTGTTGCTGGATATGGAATCGGAAATATTTACAGTAAAACATTGCATTCGGATGGTGATTGGTCACTTATGATGGAAAGTGGTGTTCAAGAGCGATCGCTTGCTCTTTCGAATCTTCAAGAAGAAAATTCATTCAGAACTAAATTGCTTCTATCTATGAAGAATAATGGATTTGAAGTTATTGATTCCAACTCTGATCAAGATATCAAATTCGCTCAAGATGTTGCGAAAGGTTTGGTTGGTGAAAAAACATCGGCTCCACACACTGTTCAAGCGTTGAAAAACTATTTTGCTAAACACGGTTTTGCAATCGTTAAAAAATGATATTGGAAGGAGGGCAGATGAAACTATTAACAGATCGTGACAATCAGATCATAAAACTGATCGCACAATTCGGTCAAACGTATCTGCCTGTAGTTGACAAACAACTCTTTGAATCTGTTCAATATGCGCGAAATCGTATGATGAACATTCTATATAAGAAGTTTGGTTTGCTTGAGTTGCGATCGACTGGGGTTATTTCGCCTCGCTCATATTTTGTGTTGAGTGAAGAGGGTAAATCCTATGCTGAGAGCATTTTAAATATCACAAAAAAGGAGTTCGCTAAAGAGAGCTTTACAATCACTAATTATGAGCGTGATTACTATTCCCAGATCGTCTATTTGGCAATGGTGAAGTTAAGGTTTGATGTTGTACGCAATGGGGATAAATCAGGTCTTCTGATTAGACCGATGAACGTACCGATCTATATTGATCTGGCGGTTGCCAATGATCAAGAGAAATACAAGAACGGCACAAACAAAAGAGTCTATGCCGTGGTTGACAGATTGGCTGCAATCAATCTTAGCGTCGGTTTGTCTCACATACAAGATTCCCAAATATCGATTGTTATCATCGATGAGATCCTTGAAGGGACATTAACATTTTACACAATTAAACAATTAAATAAAGAGGTAAACACAAAATGAAAAAAGTAATCCTATCAGCTCTTATGGCTATGGCAATCGGAACAGTTGCATCGGCAGATGTCAAAAACGTAGAACTCACACCGTATGTTGGTATGTTCGAAGGCGGTAAAGCAATCAGCGGTTTGAAAGTCGGTGCCGGTATCGGTGAAGATTGGTATTTCAACGTTGATGGAGGTGTTCGCGAGAATTACCCAGGTGCAAGCGGTCAAGACTGGCAAGTATTTGTAGGTATGGAAAAAGGTCTCTTTCAGATGGCTGGTATTGAAGGTCGCCTTGGTATTGGTGGTGGTCATGTATCAACGGATCACGCGGGTAATAGTGTATTTGGTGATGTGGTTGATAAAAGCTATGGCCGCATCAGTTATGCAACACTCTATTCGGTCAATAAAAATGACGCGGTTCGTCTTGATCTAAACACCAACTTCCGTTCTGGCGATGCTGAATTCAGTGCAACTATTGGTTATTCAATCAGTTTCGGCGGCGACAAAGATCTTACACCACGTTCAGTTTTTGGCAGTACGGAAACCGGGACGATCACAACTGTATCTTCTGAGCAAGCTCCCGAAACACAGCCACAAGCTATGCAACAATAAGTCCGGATCTCCGGGCTGATCAAAGGGCTTCAAATGCAAATGCTTAATCCATTAAGTACACAAAATATAGCGGTCCTTAAAATGGTTGGAGAACCATATAAAGAGTGTTATGTGACAAGGCGTGTTAGTGATAACCTAACCGGTTTAATCATTCACGATCAAGACAACAAAATATATCGGCTGACTGTTCCATACATTGATTGCAATGGCAATGGTCAATTCCTCAATCTCCTCATGAACTCTCTTTCGGCTGCAATTACTGAGATGGAATTAATCTCCTTCTCATAATCAGCCTTAACGATATGCTAACCCCAAATTGGGAAAACAAAAAAAAGGATAAATATGTTACTACGTTCACGACTCTCAATTATTGTTGCTGCTATTTTGGCGGCTTCATCACTTTTGGCTACGGATTCGGTTATTGAACCA
>JAMCPS010000070.1 GCA_023379705.1 Campylobacterota bacterium | reverse complement strand
ATGAGATTGTCGCTAAAGGTATCGGATTCCGTATCGATATCGAGAATACTGATATCCTCAAACTGTAAATCTTCATGCTTATCGATTTTACGTAGCAAATCATCAATCAACGCGATGAATTTACCGATTGTTAGGGCAAAAGAGTTAATCGAGCTCTCCATCCGTTTGAGCATGTTGACACGTAGAAGGTGAATGAGGCTTTGTTCGCGGTCACTCTGGCGCAATACGGAACCGCTTTTGAGCGTCGTGTCGTATTTTGCACTGTATTCCTCTAAGCGTCCGGGAAGAATGTATTTAAACGGAGAGTACGCTGCCAAGGAGAGACGTCGGATGGTACGGTTGATTGAAAGGAGCGGTGGAAACTCGTTTTTTAGATCGATGTCGGATTTGATATTAAGGGGAAGTAATCGTTCCGGAAACGTGCCAATAGCCGTAGTATCGTAGTATTTATCAATATGTTTACGTGAACGGGCAATCGTAATCAAATCAAGAAGTTTGAAATATTCAAAGTTAATCATATCCAACAAGCGCGCTACCGTTCGTCGCTCTTCAGGAAGATTTTGCCATTGATTAAACTGCTTTTGCGCACGGTTGAGTGAATTTTCGATATGTGCGATTCCTTCGTCGGCAAACGCATCGTTTTCACCTTCGGTGATAAAATATATCTGATTTTTCAAATCGCTTAAACGATTGTTGACCGGAGTAGCGGAGAGCATCAACACTTTTGTTTTAACACCCGATTTGATGATGTCATTCATGAGCTTCGAATAGCGTGTCACGCCGTCTTTGCGAGGATTATTATTTCGGAAATTATGGGATTCATCGATAACAATGAGATCGTAATTTCCCCAGTTGACCGTGCGCAAATCTATCTCACCTGATTTTCCACCCTCACGGGTCAAATCGGTATGATTCAATACGTCATAATTAAAACGATCATGGGCGAGGACGTTTCGTTTGTCGTTGATCGTATAAACCGCCCAGTTGTCACGCAGTTTTTTCGGACAGAGGACCAATACACGGTCATTCCGCAATTCATAGTATTTGATGACCGCGAGGGCTTCGAATGTTTTACCCAAACCGACCGAATCGGCAATGATGCATCCGTTGTAGCGCTCAAGTTTATCGATAGCCCCAAGGACACCGTCACGTTGAAAATTATAAAGCTTACTCCAGACAATTGTCTCTTTAAATCCCGTACGAGGCTTTATAATCGAATCTTCATTTAGTTCGGTAGTAATATCGCTAAATAATCGGTATAACGTCGTAAAATAGATCGAATCGGGAGCATTGTCAGCACTCAGCTGTTCCAGCATTTCCAATAATTGTGATTTTGCATCGATCGAAGAGGCGTCACTGCTCCAAATACTCTCAAACCACTCTCCCATTTGAGCTACAGTAGCGGCATCTTCGATCAACGTATTCATCGCAAATGCACCAGAGGGCGCGTATCCTAATCCTTCAGCGCTGAACTCGGAACTACCTTGTAGTGCAAAAGTATTATTAGCATTCTCGCTGTAGGTCAGATTGGTTCCCAGTTGCGGGATGATGGTTTGTTTGCACTGTGCTTTTTTCGAAATAAACGTAGTGAGTTCTTTTGCTATCGATGATTGGATCAAACGATTTCGATAGGTACGCTCGGATTCATTGCCCAATAGAGCAGTATGATCCAGAGGATTAGACAAAAGTAAGCGTAGAGAGTTGAGCAATGAGAGTTCTTTTCGCAATTCTTGAAATGCAAAAATTGAGAATCGGTTTGTCATTATCGAGATATCAGTATTCGAAGTTAGACTTTGTTTTAAAACATCCCCTACTCTGCCATGCTGTTTATTATCGATGATCATCTAAAACCTATAAACTAATTTTGTTATTTTTAGATTATATCGGAAAAGTATAATAAAGAAAAAATTATGCAACCAATGGTGCTACTATGAATTTGAATTTGCCCAAATGTTTCGGAGTTTGCGGGTATAGTAGATCAATGCGTCCTTACGGCTCAAGCGTTTGGGCTTCTCTTTAATGTGAAGTGTAGTCCTAAACTCTCCATCGATCATCTGAATACTCATGATCTCATCCATAACGCATTCCCCGTAGGTACGTCCTTTAGCGGGTTCGGTTTTAATACAGGAATGAAATTCTAACTCTTCCATGGAATTCTCACCTTAGTGCCCTAGAGAATCAGGTAGATTGCGGGTCCGTTTGAGGGCATCGATAGCGGCGTCCACGGCTCGTTTAAGTTTAAGGGCAGCTTCCAATCCCTGTTTGTCTTTAGTGATATTCAATGATCCTTCGATTATGATCGTGTCTGTACCGTTTTGAATATGGAGATTACCGGTAGTAAATCCGTCGGTATCGTTTTCATACGCCATAAAAGGTTGTTGCATACTTTTACTCTCCTATGGATATTTCTTTAAATGTAATAATAACATTGCTACAAGCCACCAAGCCCATTAAGCGGCCATGAGTTAACTTATTGGTTTTTTAAAATCTCGTCAATTTTTGCAAAATAATCCATTAGCTTATCTTGATCAACTTTAGTGAGTTTCGCGACTTGCTTAGTGCTTATTTTGCTTAGTGATTTTAACTTTAATATTACATGGCCCTCCCCTGTTCTACCAACTTTTTCTTCTTTATACTTTGCAATAAGCTTAATAGCTTCACGCTTGCTCATATTCTCATCAATAACTCTGCTCATCACAGCTTTAAGTGTTGTTTCGTCCTTAGAGAGCTTTTGAAGTACCTGAGCGTTCGAGAAAGAGAGTTTGCTGGCACTGAGTGCTTCTTTGATCAACGGATGCATAGAAAGCATTGTAAGACGGTTTAATAAGCCACTGATTTCAATCTTGCCTGTCTTTTTAAGAACGTTATTCATCTGAACACGCTTTTCTTTCTCTTCGTCAGTCAATTGGATCGATCCGGCATCATGATTTTTAAAGCGAATAAGGAGTTTCTCGATGCTCTCCTGGCTCTCATTGATTGCTACTTTGAGATAGTCAATTAATGAGAGGGTTTCATCATAAACACTGATATCCTCTCTTTGCATATTCTCAGTTGCCATCAGCAAAATTGCCATGTCATCATCGATATTTTCCAAAATGATCGCTGGAATAGTTTCTTTCCCGAGAATCTTGTAAGCTTCAATACGACGATACCCAATAATTCGCTCAAGCCCCTCCCCTACTCTGCGCAAAACAACTGGGTATATTAGCCCAACAGCCTCAATCGATTTTGAGAGTTCAACAATCGCCATTTTATCGTGCCATCGACGGTCGTGAAATTTTGGTGAAGCAATCGACGCAATCGACACCTCTGTCGCGTTACTTGTTTTATTTTCAATACTCTCGGAAATGCTTTGACGCAACACTTCAGCTTCTTCTATTCTTCTTGAGGCTGTTTCAGATGAAATGTTTTTACGCTGTGGTAGTTTTGCCATTATTTGTCTCCTGCTTCAAGTTTTGAAGTGATCGTTTTGGCTATGTTTTCCAATAAAAGAAGAATGTCTCTTTTCCCGGTATCAAACCCTTCAATATAGTCCTGTAAAAAATAACGTACTGATTGAGCATTTGAAAACACAGTGCGATCTGGGATCTCTTCAAGAAGTGTCGTTGGTATTTTTCCAATAGCTGAGAATGTTTTAAGTGCTTGCATATAGCTCCCCATGATCTCAACCAGCGTTTCTTTATCATCGCGTCGTTGCTTGTTGTACATGGTAGGCAATATAAAAAGATGTTTGTACGTCTTGTCATAATCTCCCAACACATCGTCAAGAACCTGTAAGAAACCATTGGCTCCAGCAATAGCATTGGTTTTTGTTTGAATTGCAACAATCAAGGCATCTGATGCAAGTAAAACGTTTCTAAATAGCGTTGAAACGGATGGCAATGCATCAATGATAATAAAATCATACTTATCCTTAATCTTCTGAAGATACTTATTCAAAAGCATATCTTTCCCACCGCTAACACTTTCAGCAGAAGATACAATAATATTGCCTGGAGAGGGTATGAAATGAAGTTCTTTAATGGGAACAATTGATTTCCCGTTCTCATCCTGGAGGATGGCGGTGATATCTAATGGCTCAATAGAATCACGTTCAAAAATTTTAACAATGCTTTCGGTTTTCATATAATTAGTGATAAATTCATTATCGAAATGATTATTTAGATCCATTAGCTCTGTAAGTGTTGCTTGACCATCAAAGTCGATCAATAAGACTTTATTCATTTTAGCTAGTTCTCGTGCCAACGCCTGAGCAGTTGTTGTTTTTCCAACCCCGCCTTTTTGATTTACAATTGAAATTACTGAACCCATCTGATGCCCTCTATAAATTTATCCATCCGGATGGATAAATGGTTTTATTGCTTTGGAAAAAGTATAACATAAAAATTAAGTATAGTGGAATAAAATTTAAAAAAGAAAATAATCCTTTTTTATTTTAATCATTTATCCATCCGGATGGATAATCAATCTGAGAGGCTTTTCATCCAATCGAATATACTGCTAAACCCAGCTTCCTTCATTGCATCAGCCATCATTTCGCCTTCAGCTCTCTTCTCTCTATTTTTTATTACCCACGGCGCCTCTTTGATTGAAGCTCCATATGTGCCTGATTCCAATCCTTTTTGTACCATTTGAGCGACTTCAGCCTCTATCTCATCTTTACTTTCCCCAGCTCTCTCCATAACCATGATTCGAGTTTTTATTTGTGGATCATTTTTTATCTTTTGCATTATGCTTGCTTTATTTACTTTGGAAATGTGCAGCACTGAAATAAAATGTTTTTTGAATTTAGCCGGGGTTGGTATTTGCTTCAACCAAAATTCCGCATCTTTTACGCCTGATAAAAGGAAAGTGATTGTCATGGCAACTTCTTCACTGCCATGAATATTGCCTAATTCCTCAACAACAGTATCCCATTTTTTTAGCTCTGCTTTCGTTTTAGCCATTCCATTTATTTGAAGAAGCTCGTGAAGCCCTTGAGCCTGTCCTTCTACAGCACAATTATTATCTTCAACGACTTCGGCTTCGAGGGCAGCTGAGCATGTATTAAAATATTCTATTTTAAAGATTTCACAAAACCGTTTTTGCTGATCGGCTGAATTGAAATCGAATCGATCGCAAGAATTTAAGTATGGCTCGATTGTCGCCTTCATAGAGTCGAAATTGTTCTCGTTTATGATAATGGTCCTTTTTTCCGTAATTTTGAATTTAAGGGGCATTAGCGATGAGATTAGAGCACGTTCCTCTTCAAAAGATTCGAAGAATGGTAGGGCAGGGGAGAGAATCCCTTTTGGGATGAGATAACTGCTCTTGATATATTCAAGAGTCTCTGTAGCGCTTGTTGCTATAAAAGAGGAATCTTCTTCAATTTCCATTGCGTTGAGGTACTTTGCGTCATAGTAATAAAGCTCTGCAAGGTTGTTATCTCTTGAGATCAGAGATTCAAGCTCTTCGGCGTCTTCGAGATTTTGCATATGCTCCTTAGTAATTTCATCTTTTGTTTTTCCAAAAAAATCAAATTTACCTTCGTTTATCGCCCCGCGTATTTTTTCATACATAGGTTTCAAGCCGCCTTGAGTACGTTGGCCGGCAAGAGAGAGTAGGGTGCAATAATATTCCAATGAGTAGCGGATATGTTCTTCAACATCGTCATCTCTAATCCCCTGCAGAATTCTTTTATCATGTGTGCTGATTATGAACTTGATTGTTTGTATTGCCTTGCCTTTTTTCTTGTCCGCTTCCCATGTGATGCTTGTTCCCAACTCACTATTGATCTTTTCCAATGATGGGGTCATTAGTCGTTGTAAGAAGAGTCGAAAAATTTTATAGTTTGTGTTAAATTTCTTTTGTAAATAATCAAAAGTTAAGTCTCTTCCGGACGAAAAGAGGTTCCCGGCAATATAATCAATTAAGACTTCATACAATCTCGTTGCGTTTGGCGTCCCAACTTTAATATAACTATCGAGGTGATATTTCAAAAAAGCCTTATTGAGGAACAAGACCATTTGCAGCATTTCTTTTTCGAGTTTAATTTCGATTGTAGAATTTTCTCCATGGGTATACTGCGAATATGGAAAAAGAACACCAGTTACTTCTTTGTCAACAATCTTCCCGGACTTTATATCGAATTTTTTTTCCGTCCAGTTGTTAAATCTTTGCTGTATTTTTTTAACATCATTGTAGAGTCTGTCTTTGTGACCCCCTCCATGAACCTTAGCGTAGTCAAAAATACTTTTGGCATCAAATTTAAATATTAGCTCGTCGTCTGCGACTTCTTTTTTGATTGTCTCACGCCAGGCTTCTTTTTCTGCTAATCGATCTATATTTTTCTTTTTAATGATATAGAGTTTTTCAGATTCTTCTTTAGCCTTCTCTACTGATATTGACTTATCTTTTTTTCGGATGTCTTTTATGGAATTCTCCATAAAGCTCTCGTGATATTCCTCTATATATTGTTTCGTTAGTTTTTGAGATCCAACTTCAATTTTCTTTTGACGTGCAATTCCAAACATCTGATCTTGAACGCCTTTTAGGATTGTTGCACTTAAGCGTTCAATTGAGCCTGTTGATTTTTCATCTTTAAGCACGACATCGGCTGATGCGAACTCTGTTGATTTTCGGAAATATTCGTCATTTTCATTTTTGGTAAAGACAATGGTCCGCTCTGGCATATACAAAACTCCGAAGAATAGATACTACATATATAAGGTGAAAAAGGCAGTTGTGAGTATGTTTAGCAATTTTTATACCAACAACTACATACAAGCGAAGCAATCGTAACACAAAAGCGGTGTAAATGCAACATAGGCGTAGACAATAGTGAGTATTTTGCCGAGATTTCAGTAGAAATGATATTTTTGGTTTTTTTTGAGAAAGTTTCAGGATTTAAAAAAGTGAGGATCAGGCATTACTGTTTATTAATTATGTTTAATATGTTATCTATTTTAATATATGTTAGGTGAATTCCTGCAAACGACCTTCAGTGCGCGGTTTGAGGCATTTCTTGCGTAACAAATTTGACAGCTAATCGTAACAACCACGCGTAGAAAACGCACAACTGTGCCAGATAAAATGGACTATCATGCCAATAAATCGTAACAACTAGACCTCCTTTGATGTAAATCGTAACAATTGCGCGTTGGCAAACATGTTACGATAAACAAGTAAACGCACAACGGTGTCAATACGCATGTATTTATTGCATGCTATTGTTACGATTTGCTCTAAACGTAACAACTTTGTCAGTATTTTTCAATGGAGTGCAAAGATACTCCTATTAATTGCCTATTAAAAATGGAGTAATTTGACAGTCTTGTTACGTTTCATAGAAAAAACCTATTTTTTTAGTAAATAAGCTTCTATTTGATCAAATTCTTTGACACGCTTGTTACGATTAATAGAAAAATTGCCATGGTTGTTACGATAATTGCTAGTAGGTTGACACGGTTGTTACGATTAATGTAATCGCGTTTTTTCTCAAAAAGTGTCCGAATGTCTCCGTTTTTTGCAGCAAGAAGAATGGTGGCATTTTGCACTTGAAAATGAGCCGTATCCTACAACGTACTTTGATTTTCCAGTACTCTAATATTGTAACTTGGCACCCAGGCACAAACGTATCAGCTTTTCACCCACGCATCTAAAAGGGCGAATAATGTCTGATTGCTTTTAGAGATATTGGATATGCCTTGACGTATCGTCTGAGGATCGCTAACGTACACTGAGTCATAACATAGATACTCACCATCAGCATTCAAAAGCTTTTCCATACTCTCCGCCGTTGTCTCAAAATGAAATTGAGTAGCAATGATCCGTCCATCCTCGGTAGCAAATGCTTGATTTTCAAAAGCATCGTTACGTGCAATTTGCAGTGCATCGTTTGGCAGATCAAACGTATCCCCATGCCAATGAAAGACGCATTGGGTTTTATTGAGTGAGTCGGTGAGCGGATGAGGCAAGAGTTCGATATTTCTCCATCCTGCTTCGCGTATGTTTGAAGAATAGACCCGTGATCCCATTGCACTTGCCAATAATTGTGCGCCTAAGCAGATACCGAATACTTTGCCTCCTGCCTCAATGCGTTTACGTAAAAATTCGGTCTCGTCTTTAATAAAACCTATATCATCATACGCACTCATCGATCCGCCTAATACGACCAATAAATCATCCGCTTCCAAGGGGTCGTTTTCCCAACATCGGATAATGCAGTAAGTAATTCCATGCATACGTGCCCACTCACCGATTGCTGCTTCGTTTTCAAACGGTACATGTTGCCAAATCGTCATCATACGCACCTGTGCTGTTGAGTTATTGTTAAATTCGATATGGAAGCAATAAATCTCCTAGCAGTATCGTAGACTGAACTAAAAGAATAATTTGTAGGTTTATACATCTTTAGGAGCCAACGCGATCTCTTTATCAGCACCAATGCTTTTACTACTTTTTGTCCATCAAATCGCATACACCGCTTTTACTAATAGCTTTTTTTATCTGCTTGCAGTGCTGATTCTCAATATAGAGATGTAACCACGATTCAACCCAATAGGGGATCTCACGATCTTCATTCCCCCAGTTACTGATTGTACCGCCAGTAGTCCCTAAAATCTCGGCAAACTCTTTTTTACTGAGTCCAGCGGTTTTGAGTATAGTATTAAATGTGTATTTGTCCATTGTCTCTCTAATACTTATTCGTTTATAAAATTCTATCCTAATCACCTCAAATGTTTACTAAATGATTAAAATAATCTTATTTGTTTATTAAATACTTCATTAACTAATCAAATGTTTACTTCGCAAAAATAGTGCCTTCGTCAGCTACCCACTTTGCAAAATGTCATAAATTTACATATAAGTAATAAATAGTTATTAAATATAATCATATAAGTATATAAAGGGTTGACATTATTTATATATGAGTATATAATTACTAAATAAATAAACGTATGTTTATTTTTAATCATACAAAAAGGAGATTTCATGAGCCATGTGTGTTTTAGCGATATCGATCTACTCATTGATGAAGGGAGAAAAGAGATCTTGATCAATCCTAAGGGGGAACGTTTTTATTTTGTGGAATGCAAAGAGCTGCACAAGATATTCCGTGATGCGATACTACGGTACGACTCAGTTGAGGAGAGATATGAGATTGAAGGAGAGCAGACCCTCTACACTGAGCATAAAGGGATGGGCTTGGATTATGAAAAGCTTTTGTGTCTTCACCCCCAAGAGCTAATCCATAAAAAAAGCTTTTTCGGATTTACCTGGTACAACGTGTGTGGCATATTGAAACGCGAAATTCAAAGTGTCTATTTGTGCCAGCACAAAGATTACCGTATTCATGAGCGCTCTGCGGTGATCTCCAATACCTACGAGGAGAGATGAGATGCATCCTGAGATGTTGGTTACCAGTACCGGCGAAGTGTGGCTGATGGGTGTATTGCTCCTCGTTGGAGCGGGATTTATCCTCTTTGGCAGAGGAGCTGAGTTTGTTTTTGTCGGGATGGTGGTGATCGGAGGGGTTAGCGCGATTGCATATACTAACCACACTCAATTTGTAGGTGAGCGTTTTTTGATGGAGCAGTTTCACGAGGGTAGGGCATTGTCATGCGGGATGTGGAAAGGGGAGAGTGCTAGGGTCGATCGTTTGAGCGGGTGGAGATACGAGGAGGGGACCGGGTTTGTGAAAGGGGATGTGATTGTTAATGATCCTGGGGCGTGCAGGGTGATCGGCAGATCCTTTCCTGAACCCTCAAGCATTCCCTATTGGATGATCTTTGTCACCGTTGTGGGAGTGTTGATGATACTACGGGTGGTGACGCTGGGTATCGAGGAGGAAAAAGATGACGCAAGAGCAGAGTAATCTCGTTTATCTAAGTCTTTTCTATTGGGGACTTAGCGTTTTGATGCTACGGATTGTCATACATGAACGACGCCAACGACTCTATTTAATCAGCACCGGGTATTTTGCTGTAAGTGTGGGAGTGGGGGTTGGTCTATCTATGAAATGGCTATTGGCAGCAAGTTTGTTTTTTATGGTTCTCTCGATGTCGGTCACACTGTGGATACTTACGAAGCAAAGCGGTAAGTGTATACGGGAACTTAAAGCGATGCATGAAGCAGAAAAACATGAAAAACACTCCCAAAAGGAGGAGACACCCCATGGAAAATAACGTTATTTATCTTAGTGATGCGTCGTATGATCACCTCACCAAAGAAGCGGGAATAGGGGTAAAAAACCTCTATACGAACCAAAGCCATTCTGTTTTTGTCCACGCCATGAATGTACACGAAGCCGAAGAGTTCGCCCTTATCGAAGCAATTACCCATGCGATTGAAAACAATCATCGCAACTGTGTATTTGTCTATGACAATATGGGGATCGACACTAAAAGCATCGGAGCCTTTTTTTCTAAGATGTTCGATCGGATACAGTTTTTATGGATGAAACGTGCTTATTTATCTCAAGTAGACGCTCTGGCATTCAATGTCCGACTCAAACACGCTAAAAATGCCAACTGGACCAAGCAGATACTCTCACGTGCATCTATAATCAGCGATGAGGAGTTGGTGAGTGCATTGATGCCTCTAGCGAGAGGTGAGACCTATGGGTACCTGTGTGCTATCAGCGGCAGTGCTCCGATGATGAAGCCTTATCCCAATAACATCAAGGAGGTGAATGAGAAGATCATTGCCTTATTGCTCTTTGCCGGAAGTAAGGGTTTACATCGTCTCCTCTCAGAGCGATTCAGACATATTCAATGCTATAAACAAAAATTCTACGATGAGCTTCTTAAAGCCGCAGAGTTTGATATGAGTTGGTTTGATGAAGTCACACAACACGGTTGCAGTCATATTGTTGCAGCATAAACACAGGAGAAATAGATGAGCCACTTTGATATGGATATGATGGCGATAATGGGATTGATGCTTTTGTTGGGCGGGTTTACACTTACGTTTCTCAAAGAGATGATCACACCAATGATAGGACTGTTTTTGCTAATAATTATGGTCTGGGGAGACGATATATGCAGCCGAAATGATCGGTTGAGCTTTTATGGAGATCACTTTGATAGGGGAGGGGAGATTGTCTGTAAGGACAATAATGCTCATCCACTCCTTATATCCCATACGCAAGGCTGGGAACACAAAGGGCAATATCTCTTTAAAGGGAATAGGGGAGTAGATTTTCTCGACGATCAGTGTGAAATTCTCCACCATAGCGAACCGCACTGCATAAGCGTTACGACACAGATCGTTATTGGAATGAGCGTATTGATTGGAATTTTTGGATGGATGCTCTGGATGTTACGGCGGCTTAACGAGAGCCACTCAAAAACCAAAGCGCGCGAGGAATGTAAAGCCGCAATCGAAAAAGGAGCTGAGTAGATGGCGGAACTCTATAGAACCGATCCGGAGCTTAAAGAGTGGAATGAGTTTGTAGGAGATTATTATGAATCGAGTGATGAATATATGAAGGAGGCGCACCATGAGCAAAAGAATGTCTAAATTTCTAACCTATTGGACACTGCTGGTGCTGGTACAAATCTATGGACTGGCTATCTATCAATATGGGCAAATTTACGGATTTGATGATCAGATCAATCCAACAACTATCATCGCCGCTACATTAGCCATTATTGGTTTGCTGGGGTTGGTTGGGCGTTACCTGAATAATAAAGATATGAAGAGGGGATATTGTGAGAGCGGCATTACCCAAGATCAGATCGATGCATATCAAAAGTCCAAAAACGTAGGTCATTTAATGGAAAATAGTGCAATTAAAGATTTAGAGCCCTGGGAGCGCGATTATGAAAATGACGATGATACGAAGCGTTAAGGGGAGGGTGCGGTATTACACCCTTGAATTAATTCCTAATCTATTTGGAGAGTGGATGCTAGTTCGCACCTACGGCTCAATCAAGAAACTCAAGCCAACGGGTGTGATACGTGAGATTTATGATAATGCAGAAGCTGCTGCCGAGTCGCTTCAATCATTGATAAATGCCAAACAGAAAAAGGGTTATACAAACCGATGCGTATTAAACAATGGATGAGCACTTTAATCTTTTTTATCCCCGCACTTAGTGCAGGAATAGGGGTGCACAGTATCCAAGAATTTGTGGTGGCACTTTTTTTATTTGCGATCGCGTTTACGGCTGCCGCTATTATCTTTTATCCACAGAGTGAGTTTTCCAAAAGGGTATTGGAGCTTTTTTAAACCACAGCAAAATCATTTTAAAACGAATAAGGAGAAACGAGAATGAGTAATTTTTGGATGGTGGTAAATATCATCGTGCTATTGGGGTTGATAATCTATGTAATCGGCGATAAACGCTCTCCAAAAAAACAGCACAATCAAAAAATAGATAAACAGGCATTTCGTATTTATAAAGACGAAGAAGAGGATGAGGAAGTGCGGTATTGCAGACGAGGTAACTTCATAACTGCACATCCAAATGATACTGACCGCTGTGGTGAATCTTACGACGATCATCAATGGCGTTTTACGATGCCGCATACTGCGGTTGAAATGTTAATCGAGTGTTTTACGGGGGATGAGAAAAAAGCGTATCAGATTAAACGTGCCATTGAGCTCTCAATCGAGCATTATACGATTGAGATGGCGGATGATGCGGAGTGTCTAAAAATTATTGAAGAACGACTCGTCAATAAGCCATAGATATAGAAGATTTTTGAACTATAAATTATTAATTCTTAGTGATAAAACAGCTTGTTTGCAGAGTTCATCCGGAACTTCAAACTCTTTTGCCAAACGCTCAAAACTACTAAATGCCTCAAGTGATTTATCAATAATTTCATTAGCATGTTTTACGGGTATGCTGCACTTAGATGCAAAAGCTAAAAGATCACTGCGTGAAAAGTGATCCCTTTTTCCTGATAGCGAGATCTGATGTTCTTTCGTCCATTTACCAAGGGGATCATAGGCATAGGTCATATCAAATGCTGGAGAGAATGACCATGCGCCGTTTCTATCCATCATAAAGCCAAAATTCTTGGCATGGTCGTCTTGATTACGTCCGATGATGTTAAAGACGGCGCGACGAAACAGCTCATTGAGTTCGTTTTGCCCCAAGCCAAGTTCACGGCATGTCATGACCAACTGCTCATACGAGTACACGCCTACATGATCTCGATCAAAGTGTCTTAATCCTGCCCAGGAAGCATAGTGCTTTTTGCGTACTTTACCATCAACGATCTCACGATCAAACCGCTCGATCATAAAATGAAAATCATCGCCGTCGGTGATGTATGTTGTTTCGGGTATATCTATTCCGCATTCCTTGGCGATAAGAGAATAGATGTATTCGATTCGAGTCATTCCCTTAGGGTCTTTACGCTCTTTATCGCTGTTGTCATCCGAATCAAACTTCAATAGCCAATACCGTTTATCGGCACCCGCATCCAAAGTTCCGTCATAAAATTTCCCCTGCGTGTCTTGGGCTACCAATGCTTTAGATCTTGCCCCTCCGGCACTGGATCCGACACGAATAAGGGCTAACATCTCTTCATGCGATGCGGTGGATAATTTGAGATTGAAATCGCTCTTTTCGCGTAATACCATATTGGCTAGTTCGTTGAGATGATGAATGTTTAGGGTTCCTCCATCCATTGCCATCGTATCGTTGGTTGATGGCTCATATTCAAAGGCACCCATGCTTCGTTTACCAATATAGGCCAAACGATCAAGGGCAGTAATATCAGATGAAGATAACCCTTTGTCGGCAAAGAAGCGATCGATCAGTTTGTTCCCGAATTTATCGGGGAGCGAATCGGCAAAGATTCCTGGGAGCCCGTGAAAGGTTCTTTGACTAATGGTGGGGAATGAATGAATCATAGGGGGATATTTCATCTCTAAGGGTGAGAGCTGAATGTTTGAGGTTGTGAACTCAGGTGCGTATTCAAACGTAGCTATTTCATTTTGTCCGGGAGCATAACCCAAATAACCGATTGTCTTGCCCCACAAATTTATTGTAATTACCGGTGCAGCCATTATTCATCTCCCCATTGAAAGTTTGAAGGTTTGGATTTCTTTTTATAGATCCGCTTTTTGAGCGGTTTTTCAAGTTGTTGTGCAGGGCTGAAAGTTTGTGTTGATTCCAAAAGTGCATTAAGTGCATCGAGTTCTTCAAGGCCTCTGAGGATTCGGATAAAACTAGTCAGGGAGATCGTTCCCTTGTTAGCACGAAAGCGTTTTAGGGTAGCGATATTGGTACCACTTTTTTCAACCAAATCAGCATCACTTATTTCTTTTTCACGACGTCTTTGATCGATGCGATGTGCTAGTTCTTTGAGTATCTCTTCATCGCTCAACAGTGAAAAACGCATCAGATCCCTCCAAAATGATAGTTGAAAGAAATTATAGCACTAAAAAGAGCTTTTATAACAAATAAATAGAAATAAAGTATCTAAATAGATTTTATATATCTATAATTAATCTAAAAAAATAGTTTTTTTACAAAGTAATAGTTGAGTACTCATCAGAGGACAAGAGTGATTGGTAATTTATTGGTACTTTTTAATAGCCTTACATAATATATGTAATTTAATAGATAATTTTAGTATAAATACTATAATATTCATCTATAAATTATATTATGAGCTTATATGAAACTTAAGATTATTGAGATGAGCATCGAAAATTGTCTAAAACTTACCCATCGATACATTACTATGGAGGCGCTGTTTAAAGATATTGATCCCCAAATATATTCCTATACAATGAAAAAAATTGCACCTGATTTTATGTATGAGGTGTTCAAAATCCCACTAATAATTTTTTTGCGTGACGAGGGTAATATTACAGCTAAGGCTTCATCTGAAATCAAAGGATTGGAAAATTTATTTAGCATTTTTGTACTGGATATAACTTATATTCTCAATCCGGAATTATTGATTTTTTATAGACTGTTTTTGAATAAAAGCCAAGAAAAAAATCTGGCTGAAATACAAATCAACGTCATTCTTATAAATGATGAAATTGTCAAAGATGTAAATTTTGACAGATACAAAAAAACGAAACTTTTGATGGATCTCATCTCATTTACAAAACCAAATTCTTCTTCATTGAATGTTGATCTATTAGAAAAAATTTATGGTGAAAATGAATTAGATTTTTTTGGATTGACAAGCATCAAAAAGTTGTTTCCTAGAAATAGAAAAGCTTCAATCGTAAAGTCCAATTCTGATATTGAAAATCCTTGGCTAAATCTATATCTCCAACCCAATAAAGCATATTTGAGTTTTGAAAATTCCGTCAATCCGAAAAAAGAAATAAAAGTCATTCATTGCCCGATATGTGCAAAGGAGTGTAAAATAGAAGATGATTTGATAAAAATTGAAGACAATAATATTCACTTCAATTGCTCTCATCACAACACACAATTTGCTAAATACGATCCTTTTAAAATTTCATATTCATTATTTTCACCTGATGTTATTGAAGAAAACGATATAAAAAAACTGCAATATTTTTTTAAAAATAACGTGCGACCGATCAATATCGACAGTATATACATGATTAAGATTTTAACACCTGGTGATAAACCTACTTTTTTCCCTTTAAAAAAATTTATGAAATTTAAATCTACCACTATTGATTTGCAACGAAAAAGTATTTTTAAAAAATTTCTATGTCCAATATGCGGCAAAAGTTACTTGATCTATTTTACGGATGAGAGTCGGGATGATTATATAGATATCAATAATGTGGAATATATTCATTTTTCAAAAATGTTTATAAATGGCGACAGAATCGTTTTTAATTGTGACCATAGTGACACTCTATATGACATGTATAAGCATTTTTCCATTAAATCAACCAAATTAAGAACGTTTATGGAACAAGCAGTTTTGATGACAGAACGATACTCTGCCAATTTTATGGACGGGAAAAAAGTGATCGTTCAGGTCATCGATAATGACACCTATATTATTGACATGGCTAATTATTTATGAGATTTGATTTGTTTGAATACGAAAACCAAACACATGCGCAAGATCTCATTGCATTTAATTTCAAATCTATTTTTCT
>JAMCPS010000069.1 GCA_023379705.1 Campylobacterota bacterium | reverse complement strand
TCCGATAACATCTTGGGCTAAGCGTAGCCAGGTAACGTCTTTCACTAGACCATTGGGCAGACGCGATGCCAACAAGCCCACTCGCACTCCACGCTGTTGCCACGCTTCTATTTGTTGTTTCACGTCATCCCATGATGCAAGAATTATACGTGCTCTTGGGGCATAGTGAGAGGGATTGCCTCCTGGATAGGAGGATACGGGTATATTAGATGGCAAAGCCACTGAACTCCCCAGTACACGATGCAATGCTTCTTCAGTGATCTTGCCTGAGCGTAAAATTCTGGGGGTTTGGGTTGACAAATCAATGATAGTGGATTCGATGCCAATGGGACAACGGCCACCGTCTAGGACGAGATCCACGCTGTCTTTTAGTTCTTCTCGCACATCCTGTGCTGAGGTGGGACTTACGCGTCCATAGAGATTAGCTGAGGGTGCAGCGATACCGCCCCCGAATGTGCCGAGCAGTGCCAAAGCGACAGGATGATCCGGTACTCTTAAGGCTACGGTGTCGAGACCTCCTGTCACTGCATCTGGTACACCGTCAAGACGAGGTAAAATCAGGGTCAGTGGTCCAGGCCAGAAGGCTTGCGCTAATTGCCATGCAACCTCAGGAATGTTTTGTGCCCATTGATGCATTTGTTCGGCATTCGCTAGATGTACGATAAGGGGGTGATCGGATGGTCGTCCTTTTGCCTCAAAAATACGCTTGACTGCTTCAGTATTTCGTGCATCAGCACCTAGTCCATAGACGGTTTCAGTAGGGAAAGCGACGAGTCCACCTGCGTGAAGCACGTCAGAGGCTTGTTTGATATCCGATGAAAATTCAGCTTGTTGGTTCATCAGCGGCTCCTATAGAAAATGAGTATTAGTAAAGCAAGACACTGTTATGGATTGCAGTAGTCACAGTGGCCAGGATCGGCGTACGCTTCCGTGCGCTCGATGGTAGCTTGATGCGCGCACTTAGAGCAACTATAAACATCTGCGCGGGTATCGCGTGTGGGTTGACCACAACGTTTGCATTTCAATCCTGCAACACGCTCAATCACCCAGTATCCAGGTGCACCACAAGCCGGGCAAAGGGAAGAGAGTTTATTTGCCAACTCCTCAGCCGCTAGGCGGATGTTGTTCATGCGTGTTGGGTTGGCGTGGGCACGCATATCGGTCTCGATAAAAACGCTCCCATTCTCAGACTGTTCCTGTCCCCAAACAAAGGCTGCATGTAGATCATCCCATTCGCAAATCCCTTTTCGGATACGCGGATCGTCTTCACCTTCTGGACGGACCATGAGGTGATGTTCAGGAAATCCTGCTTTTTTAGCAAAAGCTTCGGCCTCTTTCCAATTCGTTGTGAGTACATTAGCAAGATTGGTTTTTCCTTGAGACATGGCAACAATCTCCAGATCGTTTTCATTATCGATCCATATCAAGATTTCGACGTTCCAAGAGAACATTCCTGTAAACGGATCCGGTCCGAAAGCACCTTCGCTGGCTATGCCAAGTGGCAACCGTGCAAGTTCCATCCCGATATGTGCTTTCTTGCGTGCAGTTTCGATCTGAGTCCCTGCACGAGGTATATCACGGGAAAATGTACCGAGAAGATCGGTATCATAGCCCTCAACTGTTGTGACTATACAGCCAATTGACTCTTTAAGAGTCGGTGCGAGCACGCTCTCTTTTCCGTGTTGCGTAAGTAAAGCGACTTCACGATTTTTGTAGTGATCAGCATAAAAATGATACTTTTTTGTATTGCTGATAAAAAAATTAGAAGTATATTCTTTTAAAAGTTGAAATATTGTATTTAAAATGTTAGTCAAATCCATAAAATTAGTTGATTTCTTGGTTGTCTTCTTTGAATTTTTGGAAGTATTTACTAATAATTGTTCCAGCTGGCATACTTTCAATTTTTGAGAAAATGATATAACTAATTAGACCGTGGATACTTAGAGTAACAATAAGACCCTCAAAGATACCAACTTTAAATACCAACCCGGCACAGACGGTTGCAAGCAGTACAGCATAAGGTCCAAATGTTGTAATGTGTAACAGGCCTAAGAACATTTTGATACCAACAAATGTCATGATGATTGCCAATGCAAAATAAGGCAGATAATGTAAATATCCAGAGTTAAACACAAAAAATGTCATGAGTATACCAATCACCAATACCGATAGTTTTGTATAAGCACCTGCAAGATGGTTTGTTGATGATTTTGCCAAACCATCAAGGTTTGTCATACCACCAAAAAAGCTGGCACCCATGTTTGATACCCAAATTGCTAATAAAGAATTGTTTGAATTAGATGGACGTTGCAATGGATCGATTTTATCAATTGCCGCATTACTCATCACTTGTTCAATAACATCAACCACGGCCAGCATCAATGAGAAAAAGATCGCATAAACCAATAAGTATAGAGAATTAAAATCGGGTATAGGCAATGCAAGGGTGAAATGAACATCTTCTACTGTGAGCATCTTTACATCAACAAAGAGTGAAGCCACAATACCAAATACAATCAAAGCAAAGTAAGGTAATGCTGGTTTGGTATCTTTAAATTTTTTAAACAAAACAAGAAAAAGAATTGTTCCAACTACAGAAAGTGCAATGATTTGAATACGCGCATCGCTCCAAAAGTCTTCACCAAAGGCCATACCGGCTGGCAACATCCAAAGGAAAGGTAAGAATTTAAAAGCAATTTTTAAACCGATACCAGCCAATAAGCCTTCAACTAAGTAAGATGGAACAGCAATTAAAAGATAGCGTTGCCAGTTGAACTTCCATATCACTGCTTGAAATGATGCCGTCATAAAAACAATAAAGGCCATGTTTTCTATTCCGAAGGTTGCAACCCCCATCGCAAGAATCGGGGCTAAACCTGCTGCAATTCCAGGAGCTCCTATATAGTTGCCTGGACGAAATAGGGCAAATATGAATGCTACGAAGGAGGCAAAAGCAACAGTTGCAAGTCCTACTTGAATTGGATAATCTGACATCATGGCAATACCAACAGATAATGGGATTGCCATGGTTGCAGTTATAACACCAGCTTGGAGATCACGACCAGCATATTTCGTAACAAATGCCGCAGAACCGTGCTCAATATGCTGGCTTTGCTTAGTATTTTCATTATTCATGTAATACCTTTAATAATCGACTGTCCCCATCTTTTGTCTGGGGATGCTGGTCGGTCTGAACTATAAAAGTTCATGACAGATTTTGAAGTTCGTACTCTCTTTAAAGTCTTATCAAGTATAAAAACAAAAAGAGGAGGTAAGACTTCAGTAATGGTCGAGGAGTTGAGAGTTCCAACTTCAAAAAACGACCAGCATCCCCAGAAAAAAGAAAAGGATGGGGGATTCATAAAATATTATTTATGAATCGTTATTCCCCTCCTCTTTTTTATTCGCCTTGTCCTAGAGAGTAAGCGCGCTCACCATCTTCAAATGCATAAAGGTTTTCAGTTTTAATAACTTCGATACCTGCTGCGTCAATTTTGTTCATCATGTTAGTGATGTCACCATTTGTGATTATGTCACCTTGGTTTTTTGAGTAGAAACGACATCTCCAGTGGTCAGTCAAGAATGTTTCAGGGTGACCATTTGGATAGACTTTTTGACCACGGTTAGAGATCATTTTAAGTGCTATATTAGTACCTTGAGTAAGCTCAACCAGTTTGTCGCCAATTACATTTGATTGACAATCATCACGAGTGAAAATATCACAACCGATAAGATTCATTTTTTGCGCTCTTACATTAGTAAGCGTTGGTTTTTTGATCTTGATTGCTTTGTCATATTTGATAGCTGCAAGTGTAGATGGTTTTTGACCAAGTCTTTCGATAACTGCATCAGCAAACTCTTTTGTCCCAACTTCTGTATGCGCTTTGCCTTCTGCTTTTAGTTTACGAGCAAGGTCATAAGTTACGATACCGTCTTCGATCGTTTTCAACCAAGCATTGTGTACTTTTTCTGCTACTTCCGGTTGACCCGCTTGTACCATCATCATTACACCTGAAAGCAAAAGTCCTGATGGATTAGCTTTGTTTTGACCTGCGTGACGTGGAGCAGAACCATGGATCGCTTCATACATTGCAAAATCATCACCAACGTTTGCACCCGGTGCGATACCTACTGAACCTGTCATAAGTCCAAGAACATCTGTTGCAACGTCACCATAGAGGTTTGGCATAAGAACCATATCAAACTCTTCAGGAGCATCTACAAGTTTAGCCATACCGATATCGATGATCCAGTCATCTGCTTGAATATCTGGGTAGTTTTTAGCAGTTTCATAGAATACTTTTACAAAAAGACCATCAGTAATTTTCATGATGTTGTCTTTGATCATACAAGTGATTCTTTTTCTGCCGTATGCTTTTGCATACTCAAATGCGTATTGACAAATTTTTTCACAACCTGGTCTTGTGATGATTTTGAGACACTGAGTAACTTCTGGAGTTTGTTGGTGCTCAATTCCTGCGTACAAATCCTCTTCATTTTCACGAATAGTAAGAACATTCATACCCGGATATCTTGAAGGTATAAAAGGGTTATAAGAGATAGCAGGACGTACATTTGCGTAAAGACCCAATGTTTTACGAATTGTTACGTTCAAACTTTTGTATCCACCGCCTTGTGGTGTAGTGATAGGTGCTTTGAAAAGAACTTTGTTCTTCTTGATAGTATCCCAAGCTTCTGGAGCAATACCAGAACTGTTACCAGCAAGGTAAACTTGCTCACCTACTTCGATATGTTCCCATGTTACATCAGCACCAGCAGCATCAAGTACTCTAATACTTGCATCCATAATCTCTGGACCGATACCGTCACCGCGTGCTACTGTAATTGTTGTCTTTGCCATGTTATTTCCTTTATTGGGTATGAATTATTTCTTTTCAGAATGTAAATACTCGATTAACAGGTCCGAAAAAATTTAATTGCAGAATTGTAGTCTCTTCAAAAGATTAATTCTTCACCACATTTGTTATTTAGATTATCTATTTTTGTCATGATTATTTTCATTATGTGTTAATAAATTTTACTTTTTTTGATATAATTGATTTTATGAAAAGAGAAACACTTAATAAAAAAACCAAAATATCTAATGATATACTCTTTTATATCTATTCACATATAGATGTAGATATAAATATGGATGAATTAGCCGATCATTTTAAGATCAGCAAGTTTTACATGCACAAGATATTTAAAGAGATTTTTGGGAGAAATATATATGAAAGTATCAAATCAATAAGACTTCAAAAAGCAGCGACACTTCTATTTACAAATAAGTATTCTACTATTACAGACATAGCTTTATTGTGTGGATACAGTTCACAAACATCTTTTATACGTGTATTTAAAGAACGCTTTCATATGACTCCAACAGAATGGAGAAAAGGTGGCTATAGAATGTATTCAAAAAATAACATAGAAGAATCGGCAAATGCAAAAAACTCAAACGCTACGTTCGATCACCTAGTCCCAACCATTGTCAAAATGCCGCAGATTGAAGCGTATTATATTCGGCATAATGGATACACCGATAAAGTGAGACAAACTTGGCAAAAGATTCAATCATGGATTTACAGTAATAATATAGATAAACATCAGCAAATTGCATTGTTTCATGATAATCCAGCTATAACACCTTTGGATGAATGTCAATATGTTGCTTGCGTACAAGTAGATGATGTAAAGATATCCGAGGATGCACGATTGCCGAAATTTAAAATATTCGGCGGAACCTATGCAAAATTTGATTTGAAAGGGACTGATGGCGATTTGCTAAAATTCATGCACTGGCTCTACAGTGAATGGCTGCCAAACAGTGAATATGAAACAACGACTAAACCACAATATGCAATTTATCAAAAAAATAAGTATCTATCGGATGATAATCTTTTTGAGCTGAGTTTTTATTTATCAATCAAGTTTTGAATGACAGTAAAAAAAATAATAGGTGATTACTCGTTGTCATCTTTGTGCGCTTTAATAAACGTGTCCACAAGAGTGCCAAGTAGTGTAAATGTCTGCGTGTAAGGGTCTTGGGTTTTTAGAAACTTAGTGTCCAAATAGGTATAGGCAAAGGTTTGTACTTTCTCTTTGCGTTTAGCTATTACTTCTTCTCCAAGACCTACTTCTATGTGAATGGCTTGAGTCTCTTCGAGTTTTATGGAATCTATTTTAACAACAAAGATACTGGCATCGGTTTCCCCCAAGATAAAGCCTGCTTTCGTCAGTTTTTCAGTGACCATGTTCTTTAGGGCGGCTTTCTTGTTCTGATCGAGAAAACCGGCCTCGCTCGCAAAGTAAAGATTTAATGAATGGACATTATCAAGAGTATACAGTGATGCACAATTAAGTGAGCTAGAGAGCAAAAATGCTAAAAATAACTTTTTCACTGTTTTTTCTCCGATTTATTGAGACTTAGAGCATAATCCATATTTTCGATAAATTCATCCGGTTTCATATAGGCAACCGTTTCTTGAACAGATTTTTCATCTTTAGGATTGATAAAAAATACGGCAGGAATCAGGGGGGCTGAAAATTCTTGCGGATACTTCCCTTTATCTTTGTATTTGTCGATGACAATACCCACAAAGCTTTCTTTTGTTTTTGTAATAACAGCAGGGTCGCTGAGAGTTTTTCGCTCGAATTTTTTGCACCAGGGACAATAATCGCCTACAACGACCAACATGACAATTTTATTTTCTTTTTTGGCCGTTTTGATGGCCATTTCATAGTTACGCAAGTAATTTACTTCAGCAGCAAACTCATCAATTTGAGCTGCATAGATAAAATTCAATAGGGTAAGCAGTGTTATTAAAATTTTCATGTTATTCCTTTGTTTATCATTTTAACCAATAATTCTATTGAAACGTCATTATGGCGTAGCCATGATTTTGATAGCCCATCGTGTCAATAAAACTGTTTTCAGATATATCTACAAAAGGCAATACATCTTTTTGATCAATACCGTTAGCGTTTAAAGACATGGCACAAGCAATGATTTTAACATTTTTTTCTTTTGACAAACGGGTGATACTTTCTTGGGCTTTTTGAATATAAGGGATGTCTTCTTGAGACGTAATGTCTGCAAACTCTTTTGAAATTATAGGTACGCATCCCCCGTGCAAGGTGATCGCGAAAGTAGCCGTATCTCCGCGTTTTTCAATCATGTTCATTGTTTTTTCTATCAAGTTCATACGAGTCATAATATAACGTGCATTATCGGAACTGCAATCAAAGACTGTTTTGTACTCTTGCGCTTGTAATGTATTTAAAAACACTAATAAGATAGGTATGTATTTCATCATGGATTAATTTCCTTTACTCACTTTCTTCGCTCTGTAAACTTTATGGGTGGTTTTTTCATTTTCACGACCTCTTAACGTTGGGTCTAATTTGTCTAGTTTCAATTTACTGGCTTGTTTTTCGTAGGGCATTCCAAAGAAGAAGAAAATAAAATCCCAAATAAAAACAATTGTTTTGATGCTGTATTTTGTAATAATTTCAAAAATGTGTTTCAAATTTTTTCCTTCTGTATTATGAAATTCATAACGTAAAGTTGTACTTAACGTTATGAATTATAGGGTATAATTCTTATGTCAATATTAATTGTAAAAATGATTTAAGAGGGCTTGGGATGGAATATAAAATGTCAGAGATGGTTGCTCGTACAAATGTACCAAAATCGACCATTTTATATTACATCCGAGAAGGTCTTCTCCCTGAGGCTAAAAAACTCAAATCAAATGTCCACCGATACGGTGATGAGCATATTGAACTTATTGGATATATCAAGTACATGCAAGAAGAAATAGGCAGTACGAATGAGCAGATTAAATTTGCGTTGCAAAATAAGAATCAGTCTTTATCGAGCTCTTTTTCTATGATAGAACCACTCATGAATACCCTGAGCTCTATACCAATAGGCGCTGTTCATTATACAAAAGAACAGTTTTTAAAATATTACAATATCGACAGTACATTCCTCGAACAACTTTTGAACGATGGCATTTTAGTACCGATACATGATGAAGATTTTACGGAGAAAGAGGCCTCTATTGTTAAGCTTGTGCTCTCATTTAATGCCGTTGGTGTCGATTATTCCATCATAAAATCGTATGTAGAACACGCAAAAGCGCTGAGTGAACTCGAATTCAAAATGCAGATGCAGCTGTGTAGCGTACGAAGTGATGAAAATTTTTCGATGCTTTGGAAAATCATGTTTGAAAGTTTGTTTAATGCTAAAGAATATCTTTTCAACCGCTACACCTATAAAGTGCTCTTAAAATCTCTCAAGGATGAAATTAGTAAATAATGCTACTTCATAGCAGTCTCAAGTGAACAAATTATTATGGGCTAATGAATTATTAATTTCATCTTGGTATAGTAGCACTTATGTCTAAATTTACTTTTTTCAAAAATTCTTATTCAGAAACGTATGCAAACGGATGGATTGTAGCAATAGCAGCTTTTTTCATTGGTATTGTCATGTCAGGAACAGTGATATGGCATTTTGAAGAGATGCGTGTTGATCATTTACGAAATGTAGTCAGTAATATCACCAAAGAAAATGCTAATCGTTTACAAAGCAATATTAATCAAAAATTAGCATTACTATATCCATTAGCAGCTATGATTGAACATGATGGAACAATCCATGATTTTGACTCAATCGGGAAAAGATTAGTCATTGTTTTTCCTAATATTTCTGAGATTGCTCTTGCCCCGGATGGAATTATTAGTCAAGTAGTTCCCATAACCGGTAATGAAAAAGCTCTTGGATTAAATCTTTTAACTGACTCTGACCAGAAAGCTGAAGCATGGTTAACTCGTAATAATAAAAGATTAACACTTGCAGGACCATTAAATCTGGTACAAGGAGGGGTTGGTTTAGTCGGTAGACTGCCTATTTTTAGAGAAGAAAAATTTTGGGGATTTGTATTGATTGTCATTCGGTTTCCAGATATTATTAATACGACTTTACTCAGTTCAATAACCCAAATGGGATATCAATACACCCTCAGTCGCATTAATCCAAATACAAAAAAAGAGCAAGTCATTGCCTCTTCGGGAAAGAGTATCTTAGATGACCCAATAGAACAAATAATAGATGTTCCCAATGCTCAATGGAGACTCCGGACTGCACCTACTCATGGATGGCATTATCAATGGTTTTTATTGATCGAAATAGGATTGGGAGTGTTGATAAGTATCTTACTGGGATACATTGCAAAACAATATGCTCAACTTAAAAATTATAGAAATTATTTAGAAGTGTTGGTTCAAAAACGTACTGCTGAAATTGCGGAAACAAGAAATTTCCTCCATACACTGCTTGATACTATTCCAGATATGATATGGCTTAAAAACAGTGATGGTGTTTATCTGCTTTGTAATCCGATATTTGAGCGTTTTTTTGGTGCTAAAGAGGAGGTGATTGTCGGTAAAACCGATTACGATTTTCTGGAAAAAGAGTTGGCTGATTCTTTTCGTGAAAAAGACCGCTTTGCCATTGAAATAAAGGGTAAAAGTATTAATGAAGAATGGGTTAAATTTGCGGATGATGGCAGTTCTGTACTACTAGAAATAACCAAAGTTCCTATGCTCGATGAGAGTGGAAGCCTGATTGGAGTTTTAGGAATTGCACACGATATTACAGCGCGAAAATCTAATGAAGCACACATTCAAAATTTAGCCCATTTCGATCAGCTTACCGGTTTGCCAAACCGTATTCTACTTAATGATAGGGTCACATATCTTCTTAATATGGCACAGCGTAAAAATGAATCTTTAGCGGTGATGTTTCTGGATCTTGACCATTTCAAAAATATTAACGATACCTTAGGCCATAGTATCGGAGATCAAGTACTCATAGAGGTTGCAAATCGGATTAAGGAAGCACTCCGCGATCAAGATTCTGTAGCACGATTGGGAGGTGATGAGTTCATTATGCTTTTTCCAAATACGGATTCAAACGCTGCAATGTATATTGCCACAAAACTTATTGAAGTAATTTCAAAAGCATCTATGATTGAAAACAATGAGCTGACCATTACCCCTTCCATCGGTATTGCCATCTATCCCAATGATGGGGAGGATTTTGAAACCCTTCTCAAAAATGCGGATACTGCTATGTATGGGGTAAAGAGTGCCAGTCGTAACAGTTTTCATTTCTTTACCCAAGAGATGCAGTTAAATTTAGCGCGTAACTTGCAACTGGATAATGCACTGCGTCATGCCCTAAAACGAAATGAATTAGAAGTCTATTATCAGCCGCAGATTTCATTATCAGATGGTCACATTATAGGCGCTGAGGCATTAGTACGATGGCATCATCCAAAATTAGGGATGATTTCTCCTGCTGAATTTATTCCAATAGCTGAAAGTAGCGGTCAGATTATCGAGATTGGGGAATGGGTTCTACAAACTGCGATTCAACAAACTAAAGAGTGGATAGATGGTGGATTTGCACCTATGATAATTGCTGTGAACTTATCTGCTATACAATTTCGGCAGAAAAATTTACTGACACGGATAACTGATATTCTCAAAGAAGTAGAGTTACCGCATCAATATTTAGAGCTAGAACTGACAGAAGCTGTTACAATGCATAATCCGGAGTCTGTTATTAATATCATGAACAAGCTCTATGAACAAGGTATCCGTATGTCGATCGACGACTTCGGAACAGGCTATTCTTCTTTAAGCTATCTAAAAAAGTTCAAGGTCTATAAACTAAAAATTGATCAGTCATTTATTAGGGATATTGGTAAGGATAATGACGACCGAGCTATTGTAAGTGCCATCATCGATATGGCACATAATCTAGGACTTAAAACGATAGCAGAAGGTGTTGAGACTGCCGAACAGTTGGACTTTTTACATTTGCATGGATGTGATGAGGTACAGGGTTACTACTTTAGTAAACCGCTTCCCTGCGCGGAGTTTGAAATTTTTTTTAAGAATTTTCTTGGATTACCCGATAATATTTAGATATAGTCTTTTTGCTAAATAAAATTGATAGTAGGGAGAACAGTATGTTTGCGGAATTTAAAAAGTTCTTAATCAGTGGCAATGTCATTGATATGGCAGTAGGGTTTATTTTTGGAGCGGCGTTTGCCACAGTTGTAAAATCATTGGTGACAAATGTCATTATGCCTCCTGTTGGGTTGTTGATGGGAGGAGTTGATTTTTCTTCTTTATTTATTGCTTTGGATGGTAAAGAATATCCTTCATTGGCAGCACTTGAGGCAGCAGGGGCCCCGGCGATCAAGTTGGGTGTATTTGCAAATGATCTTATTTCATTCACTATCTTGGGCTTTGTGATGTTTATGATGGTCAAAGCGTATAACAAGCTCAAAGCTGCGCAACCTGTAGTCGAAGCAGCAGCTCCTGTGACAAAGGTATGCCCGGAATGCGCTATGGAGATTCCACTTGCTGCAAAAACATGCCCTCATTGCAGAACAGTGCAGTAAGCGATAGTATTGTAATTTATAAATATCAAATAAAGTGTTATACTGTTGGATAAAAAAAGTGAGGTAGCATATGAAACGTTTATTATGTATGGCAGTAATTGCAGGGTGTTTGGGCAGTGTAGCGAATGCATCGAATTATGATATAGGAATTTCGGGTTCGGATCGCGGCATTGACGGTTTTAGCCTCTCGGTTGGCAATTATTATAATGTTCCCAGACAAGAGATGATGATCATTGAGCGCTCTATTCCTCGAAGTGAGATGAGTGTCGTATACTATTTGGCCGATAGATCACATAGGAGTGCACGCTATATCACGGATTTGCGTCTGAGAGGAATCAGCTGGTGGGATATTAGCCTTCGCTTAGGTCTCGACCCTCGGACTTTATATGTCGTTGATAGCCGCAGATATTCTAGCCCTCCTTATGGCAAAGCGTATGGATATGGCAAACATCAAAAACATCGTTTACGGGATGCTGAGATTGTTGATCTCGTTAATGTCCGCTTTCTTTCCGATTATCATCATATCAGTCCAGATGAGGTGATTGATCGTCGACGCAGAGGGGAAAATTATTACCGAATTAACGAAGAGTATCGAGGAAAAAAAGATCGCAAACCTCATCGTCAAGAACGAAAAGAAGATCGACGGGATGAACGAGGGGGAAAAGGACAAGGCAATGGGCGTGAGCGCTAAAGACTTTTTATAGAGATATCCTTGGTCAAAATATGTTAGAATTAGCAATAAAACTCTAGTATTCAAGGTTTAACCATGCTTTTTAATCCAACTCCATTGGAACGTCTCACTACGCTCACTGAAGAACTTATCACGAAACACTCCACCGCAGAGCAAGAGCTTAAAGCGCTTAGAGAAGAGATCGTCTCTATTCGTGCTCATGCCAAAAGCAAAGACGATGAGATTGAACGCTTAACGGCAGAACTTTCGGAAAAAGATCAGGAAATCGAAGCTATCGTTTCAAAAATCGAAAGCTTATTGGGCTAAACCGTGAACGTCAAAGTCTCTTTAACACTCAATGCAAAGCGATACGATATTGATGTTGAAGAAGATTTCGCCCATTTTTTGACAGGGCACATGAAACACGATTTTCAAATAGAAGGCAACAACGATCTTCGTGCACTGCTGCAAGCGTATGTCCGCAGTAATTTTGCGCTGTACACCCAAGAAAAAGAAATTTCAGCTTTGGTCGAAAAAATTCAAACCGTTTAATTTTCTTCACAATCTCTCCACAATCCTTTTCTATACTGTTCCTATCAAAAGAGAATCTCAACTAAGAGGTTCTCTTGGAAAAGGAGTTTTCAATGAAAAAGTTACTGATGATCTTAGCCTCAGTCGCCCTTATGGCTTCTGTTGCTCAAGCAGATGTCAAAAAAGGTCAAAAGGCCTATCTAAAAACGTTTAAAAGTGATTTTGCTATGAATGGGACTAAGTTTGCAGTAGAGCATTCGGTAGCTCAGTGGGAAGCACTTTTTGCTGATGGTGCAAAAGGGTTTATCAAAGAATACGGTGAGCGTTTTCCAAGTGCGCAAGCAAAATTAAACAATCCGGCCAATGCTGAAAAGCTTCAAGACATTGGCGATTTTGTTAAAGAATACGGCAACGATTCGGGCAATGTCCCATCTTGCGGTTAGAAGAACTCTGAAATTATGAATTAAGAGCGCGGCGTGCTGCGCGTGAGCTCTCTGTTGAAGAGAACTTAGCGTTAGCGTAGCTATCGGGATGTATTCCGATGGCGTTTACAATAAAAAGGATTTATGATGAAAACGTTATTTGCAATTTTAGGTCTTACAGTTATGTTGAGTGCTGCTGATGGCAGTGCTTTGTATCAAAAATGTGCGGCATGTCACGGTGCCAAAGGTGAAAAGCCTGCTTTAGGAAAGTCTCAGACTATTACAGGATGGAAAGCGGATAAAACGCTGGAAGCACTCAAGGGGTATAAAGCGGGAACACGTAATACCAAAGGAATGGGAGCACTTATGAAAGGGCAAACTGCCGCATTGAGTGATGGAGACATGAAAGCACTTGCTGATTACATAGCTGCGTTAAAATGACTTCTGGCTTGTCCCGTTCATTCGGGATCAAGCTTTCCATCCGATACAAATCTTTGTCCCTTTTTTCTCTTCTGAATTGATAGCAATGTCCAAGTCGTATTCTTTGGCGATCATGGCAACGATGTGCAAGCCGATTCCAAATCCTCCGACGCTTTTATCGGCCCTCGTATAACGTTCAAAAACCTGCGTAATCATAGAAGAAGGAATACCGATACCGTTGTCCTCGATGCATAACATCCCCTCATTTAATCCAATAGCGATGGTTCCGTTCATCTTATTGTACTTGATGGCATTGGAGAGGAGGTTGTCGAGTATGCGGGTCATTTTGGTACGATCGATGACAAGGAGGAGGACATGGGGAGCAATGGTCAGTTCTAGATGAATCTTCTTTTGCTCTATACGGTGGCGAAAATATTCCAGCCGTTCCTCCAGCAATTCGCTTACATCCAGCGGCTCATTGACTATAGCCAAATCATGGTTGAGGATGAGGTAGGTGAGATCATCGTACAGCGTTGAGATGGTTCGTGATGCTATTTCGATCCGTTTTAGCTTTTTTTGCATTGAAGTGGGGATTGGTTCCTCATTGAGCGATTCGAGGTTGGTCAGGATCGCACTGATGGGGGTGTTAAGCTCATGAGTAGTGTCTTTGATGAAATCATCGAGAAGGGCGATTGCTTCGTTCATAGGCTGTAGTAACAATCGTGCCAAAATAAATCCGATGAGCAGTAAGAAAGCAAAGAGAAGCGAGCCTAAAAGAAAAGCTTTTTCAATCGCCTGAGTTTGCCACAGTCCATCATCGGAAGTTTCAAATACGAGATAAAATTCTCCTAAGCCATACGGAGCCAAGGGGACGATGAGATGAACATACCCCTCTTCTAAGGTAATGCTTTCTTTAAAATTCAATGAGCTGTTTTTGAGATTCCCGACGAGGAGTTTTTGATCGTATCCATAAAGAGCCGTTGCGTAAGCGAGATCTTGTGGGAAGTTTTTGAGGTTTCGATCTTGCTCGAGCCATTGTTTTAAAACAGGAACATAGGATTCACTTTCCAGCTGCATTGCCAAACGGTGCGAGGAGATCATTTGTGTTTTTGCGTATTGGTGGTACAGTGTCCCCAACAACGCGAGGATCACGATCACCAGCACCCCATACAAAGCTAAAAAGCGTTTGAGGGTTTGGTATTTAGCGGAACTGATACCCGATGCGTTTGTGGCTGACAATGCGGTCCTTTCCTAATAATTTGCGAAGCGTTTTGATGTACGTGCGCAGGCTCCCATCATTGGATATTTCATCGTATTCCCATAAATAATCCATAATCGTTTCATGGGTAAGCAGTTCTCCCGTATGCTGAATAAAAAGTTTAAGCAGTTTGTGCTCTTTGGGTTGAAGAGATTGTTCGGTGTCATTGATTAGGAGGGATTGATTTTCGGTATCGTAGCTGATTCCTTCTCCCAGAGCGATAAGATCGCTGGATGGGTGATAAAAATTGCGTTTGAGGATCGTTTGTATCCGTAATAGAAGCTCTTTAAGCTCATAGGGTTTGCGCAAGTAATCATCACCGCCGCTTTTAAACCCTTCTTCTAAATCGTTCATAGCATTACGTGAGGTGATAAAAATAGCAGGAGTAGTATTTCCACCGCTGCGGGAATTTTTTAAAAGTGAAAATCCATCTCCTCCGGGAACATTCACATCCAGCAGGAGCAAATCAAATTTGGTTTCATAGAGGAGATCTTCTGCGCTGGCGGCATCGTAAGCGCACGTAACGGTATACCCATGCTCTTCTAAGTATTCAGCGACGCTCTCGCTGAGGTTGGGATCATCTTCTAAAAGAAATAGTTTCGTTTTTGTCATAAAAAGATTTTAGCATACTCTGTTCTAAAAGAGGAGCATTTAAAGATTTTTGACACCATTCTTCCATGCAGGCGGAATCTCTTTGAGTGCGGCACCCATGATCATTCCGATGATCATTCCCCGTGCCGCATTATCCCCCCCTGCTTGTGCATTAGCGATCATGGCACTCTTATAGTCATCATAACTTAATAGCACGTGAATCGTCCCCTCAAATCCTCCTTCTACACCGCAAGCAGGGCCAAAGGTACGAATGGCATTAAAGCTTTCTTGTCCCTGACTGTTGATGGCGGCACCAAGTGCACGAGCCAATAGCGGATCAACGGCAGTATGTTTGATGGCTTCTGTAGTAGCAGCTCCAAGAGCCACATCAAACAGTACGGATGCAAAAAACTGTGCGGCTTTGAGAGCTATGAGAGAATTATGAGTCAAAGATACAAACATTTGGGTATTGGCTAAAAACTCTTCTTTTGTTTTTGAGACAAACAGCAGTGGCGCGATACGTCCGATGATAGAAAGATCATGTGAGCTGGCACCGCACAGTGTTGAGGGATTATTTTTGAGAATAGCGAGAGTTTCACGGCTGGAACTATCGACATACCCTTGATAATTCTCCATTTTTTTAATCCAAAAAGCGGCATATTGGGACGGGTCAAAATAGTCGCTTGTTTGGATGTATTCATTGAGCCATTTTCCATGATCGCCATAGTGGGTAAAATCCCCTTTCTCTTTTCCCTTGTGCCACATGGCTTTGGGTGTATTGAGATCCTCCCAGTCGATTGGAAGGTTCCTGAGTTGTGTCTCATCGTAGATCCAGTGTGATCCTAGTGCATAAGCGTCGGCGACAAGAGCACCTTGCATGGAGTTTATGATAGTTTCGTTCTTGATGGTCTTATTGTTCATCTTCATCGTCCTTTATTGGCTTTAGTAGTGCCTGCATTTTCTTTTGGATTTGGTTTTTGATGGAGTCGTCGATGGCTTTTGTGGATACTTTGATCGTTTTTTGAGGTGTTTCTTGAGAATTAAGCGGTATCCATTTGACTGTTTTTTCTGTAGTAGTGTTTGGGGTGGTCATACCAAGCGGCTTTTGTTCTTCAAATGGCTCGATCGCTTGTGCACTTAAAATGATGAGGCAGCAAAGAATCAATTTACGCAATCAGTAATCCCACACCTATGAATAAGAGCAGAGATATTCCCGCTGAAATCATTGCATAGGGAAGTTGAGTTTTGGTGTGTTCTTGGACGGTACATCCAGATGCCATTGCAGAGATAATAGTAGTATCCGAAATAGGTGAACAGTGATCGCCAAAGACGCCTCCTGAGATAACAGCACCCATGGCAAGAGCTATAGGAGCATCTAAACCTACGGCAAGTGGGATGGCGATAGGAAGCATAATACTAAATGTCCCCCAGCTCGTCCCCGTGGCAAACGCGATGATGGCGCTGAGGATAAAAATAGCAGCTGCAAGATAGGGGATAGGGAGATAGTCTCCGATAAAGGAAGCGAGGTATTGCCCCACGTGCATATCTGAGCTGACTCCTCCAATGGCAAATGCTAAAAGAAGGATGGATGCGATAGGAGCCATTGATTTAGCCCCTTGAAGGGCGGAATGAAAAAAATCATGAGTACTCATCGCATTTTTAAAACGGTAATAGCCAAACATTAAGAATAATGTCATGATCAGGGTATAAAAGATCGAGCTGGAGCCTGAACCTTTGAGGAGGTTCCCGTTGCCCGTAATGAGCATAAATATGAGAACGCCGCCAATCATCCATATCATTGGCCACATGAAAAGACCTAAAGACCCTTGCTCATCTTGGCATTCTATCGTGGATTCTATGATGGAGGCATGTTTCATAGGACCTATATCAATGTTATACCAGATAGTGATAAAAGTAACGATAAGGGCAATATAGGCATAAAAATTATAACCGATAGCACTGATAAGCCAACGCGCTTCTTCACCGGCGATAAGCCCAGCGGTAATTTGACCTCCAATGAGCCCAAGCAGCAATGCTCCCCAACCGTTGATGGCAATGATGGAACATACAGGGGCAGAGGTAGAGTCACATACGAAGGCAAGTTTTGCACGACTAACGCCAAAACGATCACAAAACGGTCGCCCGATAGCTCCTG
>JAMCPS010000068.1 GCA_023379705.1 Campylobacterota bacterium | reverse complement strand
AAGATTGGTTTGCTTTCTGCTGGATTATTTTATAAAGATATTACGGATCCTATTTTTGAAAGTACCAGCAGCAAAGTGATTGGTGGTACAGCAGTGACTGTCAATACATCACTAAATGGTGATGCTGCGTCATTATGGGGAGCTGAATTTACGTTCAATACTCAATTTGATATGCTGCCAGGAATGTTAAGCAACTTCGGTATAAATACCAATATTACGCTGATGGATTCCAAAATGAAAATTCCTGGGCGTGATGGAGATGTAAAAATTCCGAGACAAGCGGATCTATTGTATAACGCGACGCTTTTTTATGATGACGGCGCATTCAACACCCGCTTAGCGTATAACTATAAAGGTGCGTATATTATGGAACATGGCGACAGCGCCCAGTTTGATGAATATTATGGTGAAAACAAAACTCTTGATCTTAGTATGGGGTACAACATTAATAAAAACTTTTCTGTATTTGCAGAAATTAACAACCTGACGGATGAGGCAATGCTTTATTATCAAGGGGTTGAAGAGCGTCCGCTACAGTATGAAGTGTACGGCAGACGCGGTCAAATCGGCGCGAAATATACATTCTAAACACTTCCTCCTTTAGGGGAGGATTCATTACCAAGGAGACACAATGGATATACATTTAATCAGTGAAATTATTGATTACGGGATTATGGGAACACTGGCATTTATGGCATTTACAGCTTTTTATTTTTGGGTAGAGAGATTGTTATATTATCGGCATGTCAATGTGCTTAATTATACGACCAAAGAGGCTCTAGAACTCGATGTTACGAAACATGTTTCCATAATTTCAAGTTTTGCAGCCAATGCCCCGTATATTGGGCTTTTGGGAACCGTTATGGGGATTATCATTACGTTTTACACACTCGGTGAAAGCGGTAACATGGATGTAAAAAATATCATGGGTTCCCTTTCTTTGGCATTAAAAGCAACGGCTATGGGGCTTTTTGTTGCTATCCCGGCTATTTTTTTCTATAACCATTTATCTCGAAGAATCGATGTATTTGTTACTGAGTGGAAAATGCATCAAAAGGAGAAATAGTAATGAAAAGGAAAGAATTCACCATCAATGTTGTCCCTTTTATCGATGTAATGTTGGTGCTTTTGGTGATTGTACTTACAACAGCCTCTTTTATACAAACAGGGGTGATTAAAGTTGATTTACCCACATCAAGTGCAGAAGCTATGGATAAACAAAAAAAAGAGTTGCGATTGGCTATTAATGTCGATGGCAAAATTTTTCTTGAAAAACAAGAAGTCCAAAGAAGTCAGGTTGAAGCATTGATTCTTAAGCAGCCGAAAGATACGCCTATCAACGTTCATTGCGACAAAGGGGCACGGTTTGATAACTTTGTCTTTATTATGGATATTTTGAAAAAAAATGGGTATGAAAATTTAGGGATAGTGACTGAAAATGGATAGATATCTAAACTCTCTTTTGATTACATCTATTTTTGCCGTTGTACTGAGCATATTGGTATTTGCACTAATCGGCAACAGTGTTGTGAAACCGAAGGTAAAAAAAGAGAGCATTGTTAAAATTCATGTGGTAAAGTCTAAACCTAAACAAACAGTACCACAAGTCAAACAAAAACCAATGATTGAGCCTAAACAAATCCAGGTGCCAAAACCAATGCCAAAACCGATCACTATGCCAAAACCGGTATCTCAGCCAATTGTGGCTCCGCAGCCGGTTGCAGTAGTAACACCTACGCCAAGATCGGTGCCGATTGTAGAGACTAAACCCGTGTCGGTGCCACAACCTGTTGTGACTCCAAAACCTGAACCCATCAGAGAAGTATCTTCGAGTGCAGGAGAGCTTGGCGGATTTATTAGCGGATTAAAATCAACCATCAATGCAAAGAAAAAGTATCCCAATGAAGCGATACGAGACAAGATTCAAGGCAGCGTTCATATGATTTTTGACATAGAATCTGATGGCAGTGTTAGTAACGTCCGTATAAGCGGTGGGGATATTCTTTTGAGAAATGCAGCCAAAAAATCATTGTTAGCTAGTTGCCCAATGAGAATACCAGCAGGACTGTCCGGCAGTTTTCCAATAAAAGATATTTCAACAGATGTTGTTTTTAAATTGCAATAGATTACAAAGCAAAACAGGAGAAAGAAATGAAAAAGAGACTAATCGCGGTATTGTTTGGTTTGAGCGTATCCAATAGCACCATAATGGCAGACGAGTGCCTGAAAATGGGGCTTTTCCCTGCTGAAGATCCAAGATCGATGCTGGAATCTTATAAGCCAATGTCCCAGTGGCTTGAAAAAAAGATAGGTCGTTGTATTGAATTAAAAACATCAACCGATTATACGGGTGTCATTGAAGCAATGAGAGCTAAAAAAATGGACATAGCTTTGTTTGGACCTTTTTCGTATGTAATGGCTCACGAAAGAGCAGGTGCGGAAGCTTTTGCCGTAGGTATGGATGCCAAAGGTGCAACAACGTACAAGGTATATCTTGTTTCGACACCGAAAGTAGCTAAATCATTAGGTATTTCAACGCCGCTTGTAGGTCTCAACGGGATGAAAACCTTAAAGAGTAGATTACAAATGGAAAAAAATAAATATCTTTTTGCTTTTACAGATACCGCTTCGACATCTGGATATGCGGCACCTAGATATTTTATGCATCAAGCAGGAATCGATCCCGCGAAAGTATTTAAAAAAGTCTCTTTTGTAGGAACTCATGATGCGGCCGAATTGATCGTTAAGAATCAGGTTATGGACATCGTTGCAGATAATGACATCTCATATCCGAAAATGGTTCAGAGCGGGAAAATTTCAAAAAGTACCAATGTTATCATTTGGGAATCACAACCCCTCCCAGGAGCGCCGTTAGCTTATCGGAGCTCACTCGATAAGAACGTAAAAGAAAAACTTAAAAAAGCTATCACCGAAGTTCCAAAAGAGATTGTTACCGGATATGGAAAAATCACCGGATATAAGATTGTAAGCGATAAAGATTTTGACGTCATCAAAGATATGAAAAAAGTAATCGATGAAGTCAAATAAATTATAACGGCAAAGGATGTATCTTTGCTGTTGATCAAGAGGATATTATGG
>JAMCPS010000067.1:6609-8420 GCA_023379705.1 Campylobacterota bacterium | reverse complement strand
CTTATCCAAAATGAAACACGTATGGGAGCCGAGGGCATCATCATTGCCAAAATGAATTCACTTGTCGACGAAGACATTATAAAAGCACTCTATAAAGCTTCTATGGCCGGGGTCAAAATTCAACTCATTATCCGTGGAATTTGCTGTCTTCGTCCGGGAGTTGCAGGTATCAGTGAAAATATCAGAGTAATTTCGATCATCGGGAAATACCTTGAGCATGCGCGTGTTTTTTATTTTAAACACTCTACCCCTCAAACTTACATCAGCAGTGCCGACTGGATGCCGCGTAATCTCTTGCGCCGTATCGAGCTTTTGACCCCTGTTGACGGAGAAGAAACCTCTGCCAAACTTCTCCAAATTCTGCAATTGCAGATTTCTGATAATGTTCTGGCACATGAGCTCCAAAATGACGGTACCTATGTTCAACTGAAACATGAAAGCAGCAGTGTTATAAACAGCCATCAAATTGTAGAAACTCACACCAGTAAAGTGTATAATTCGACCAAAAAACAGACTCCCAACTATGCTCAACAACTCACAGCTCGTCTCTTCAAAGAGAGCTAAAAAGGATATTTCATGATTACTAATTATTTAAATTTTATTCCACAGATGCAAGAGCGTGTATGGATTGCTCCCTCAGCCGATGTTATCGGACGTGTCACTATGGGTGAAGACGTCAGCATTTGGTTTGGCTGTGTCGTTCGCGGTGATGTCCACTACATTACCATTGGGGATCGTTCTAACATCCAAGATCTCAGCATGATACACATAACCCACCACAAACTCGATGATATGAGTGATGGATACCCAACCGTCATTGGCAATGATGTCACCGTTGGGCATCGTGTAATGCTGCATGGCTGTACTATTGAAGATGCCTGTTTGATCGGGATGAGTGCTACGATTCTCGATGGTGCGGTTATCGGTAAAGAATCAATCGTCGGAGCAGGTGCATTGGTCACCAAAAACAAAGTATTTCCGCCACGTTCTCTTATCATGGGAAGCCCTGCAAAAGTCGTGAGGGAACTCACGGATCATGAAGTAGCGGAGTTATATGCCTCTGCAAAACGATACGTAGCCTTCAAAGAAAACTATCGCGTTCCAAATGTCTGATTTTAATCTTGTCGTTGTCGCTGATATTTTGGGCATCATCGCTTTTGCATTAAGCGGTTTTCTCATCGGTGTTCGTAACAAACTCGATCTTCTTGGGATTATTATCGCGGCTTCAATTACAGCACTGGGAGGCGGTGTCGTTCGAGACGCCATTCTCAACCGTACTCCGTTTGCCTTTACCGAATACTATCCTGCCATCACCGTACTCTCTACAATTACCGTAGCGTTTGTTTTTCGTCTCTATCGCAGTGAACAACTGGAAAGAAAAAGGCTTTTTGTCATCAGCGATACCATCGGATTGGTGGCGTTTAGTATCACAGGAGCTCTCCTTGCGATGGATGCCGGTTTTAATTTTTTCGGTGTCACAATTTTGAGCTTTCTAACAGCAGTTGGTGGAGGTGTTATACGTGACACCATGATCAATCAAGTACCCTCCGTATTGATAACCGATTTTTACGGCTCAATCGCTCTTATCGTCGCGATACTCCTGCTCATAAGCAACAAGCTATGGGGAGTGCACACCATCGAAGTTACTTTTATTGCAATATTTGCTATCGCTTTACGCCTTTTGGCAAAAGTCGTGAGGGAACTCACGGATCATGAAGTAGCGGAGTTATATGCCTCTGCAAAACGATACGTAGCCTTCAAAGAAAACTATCGCGTTCCAAATGTCTGATTTTAATCTTGTCGTTGTCGCT
>JAMCPS010000067.1:0-6185 GCA_023379705.1 Campylobacterota bacterium | reverse complement strand
CCGATTTTTACGGCTCAATCGCTCTTATCGTCGCGATACTCCTGCTCATAAGCAACAAGCTATGGGGAGTGCACACCATCGAAGTTACTTTTATTGCAATATTTGCTATCGCTTTACGCCTTTTGGCTTATTATAAACAATGGCATTTGCCAAAACTCTCATCGGATTTTTAATGCAACTGTTTTCAAAAATTTTTGTACTCCTCTTCATTTTAGGAACAATCGATATCGCCCGTTATTTTGTTTACCCTGATATTTCTGCACTTAAAGAAACTCGTCCTGTCCCTACAGCCTTCATGCAATACCGCGAGGAGCAATGGGCGCAGCAAAACCGTGAGATGCACATAACGCATAAATGGGTGAAGATAAAAAATATCTCTCCAAACATCATTAAAGCCGTATTGATCGGTGAAGATGACGGTTTTTGGAAACATGAGGGCTTTGATGTCAAAGGGATGGAAAACGCCATTGAGCGCAGTATCAAAAAAGGGACGTTAGCAGGGGGAAGCACTATTAGCCAACAGCTCTCAAAAAACCTTTATCTCTCTCCAAGCAAGAATCCCGTTCGCAAAGTCAAAGAAGCCATCATTACCTGGCGTATTGAAAAAACACTTTCTAAGCGCCGTATTTTGGAAATCTATCTGAATGTCGCCGAATGGGGGGATGGAATCTTCGGAATCGAAGCTGCGGCGCGTCACTATTATCACAAGAGTGCTAAAAATCTAACGGCACACGAGGCTTCTCGTCTTGCTGCCGTATTACCAAATCCCATTAAATACAATCCAATAGGCAATCAAAAATACGTCAAAAATCGTTCGCGTATTATCCTCAAAATAATGAAACGTCGAGGGGTAATCCAATCCATCTACAAAGAGGTGATGACGATACCCAAAGAAGAAGTGGCTCAACCCTCCGAAGGAAATACTTCTTTGGATTCCCTCTTCAATATCTCAGGCGATGATGTTTCTGCAGAAAATGAAGGATTCCCATCAGGAGAAAGCGAATCAGTATCCCCTGAATCTTCCAGTCCAGAGGTTAATGCTTCATAAGGCAAGCTTTTATACTCGTATTAGCTTGAGAATGCTCTATGTGTTCAAAGATGAAATGGTGTTATTCAAACAAACTATCCCATTCATCAGAATTTTCATAACTATAAATTTCTTTTGAGTTTAGCATCCAGTTTGGATGCTGAAAAATCACAATTCCGCCAATTATCTTGAAATCATACTTCTCTTGATTTGCTTTTATCCATTTTTGTAAAGCCTGCGCCTTGTCTTTAGTTTCAGTTGATTTTGCGGTTGCATCTTTTTTTGTATCTACTAAATAAATCTTATTGTCCGCAGTGCTAATAATGAAATCAGGATAGAAAAGTCTATCTTTTTTCTCTTGGGTATCAAAATACTCTACTGCAAAATTATCTTTTCCGCTGTCCGTTTGTTTATGCCACCATACTATATTTTTTTGTGTTTCCAAAAAGTTTATAAATTGCTCTTCATTTTCCTTACCGAGATATTTTTTGCGACTGTAAAATTTATTGTAAACATTTTTTGATACTTCTAACTCTTCAAAATCATCCGTAAATCCAAGCTCTTTTTGAGGTAGGGCAACCGATAAAAATTCTTTTCCATCTGTATCTTTGAGTTTTAGTGAATATTCTTCTCTAAATCCAACCAATGCTTTATGGATGACTTGTTTCAGATAACTATCCTCTTTTAATAAGTCATTCACGATGATGGTGTATATTTTTTCTCTATGAATCCCTAGCTTTTTATGAAACCAGACATTGAGCGCTTTTTTTAACGCACTCCAAGACCGTGAAGGATTATATTTTGCTATATCCCTATCTTGTGCCTCTAGCTCCTCAAAACACAGAAGATTATAGAGTTTTTCGATGTCATTTCTACTAAAATGAAATTCTGTTTCGTTTGCTTTATTTTTTAACTGCACCATAAATCCATCAAAGCTATTTATGGTTGCATTAACAACTATTTTGTTCGGTATAGCCTCGACGTTTAAATCAATTTTATGACGAATATTTTGTTCGTTATCATCAAGCGTTTGTAGCATATATTTTTGCCACATTGTTTCAGGGCTTAGAGTATTAAAATCCACTCGATTATGATAAATACTCTCCAAAATTATTGGTTCTATATTCTCTCGTAATTTTGAAAAATAGAGTGGTATTTTATTTTCAACACCCTCTTTTATGTCTCTGATATGTGATTTGTTATAGTTTGTATAAATATAGGCTTTGTTAAGCTCTTCGGTGGTGTAATGTATTGCCTCAGGCATTCTTTTAACTCTGCCGATGATTTGCGTATGAAATGAGGGGGATTTTATTTCTCTAAACATCACCAATACACTAGCTCTTGGACAATCCCAGCCTGTTGCAGGCGCAACTTTAAAGAGCATAAAATTAACCTCATTATTATTTATAGTGATAAAGTCCAAATTCACTTTTTCACCTGAGAGCCAAATTGCTATATGCTCGTCTAAAATACCCCTCTTTTTTAGATAGCTTAAAACGACCATTTTTTTACTGGCAACAACCTCTTCTTTTTCGTTCATATCGCTTGGAAGCTGTATTAAAACAAGTGGATTTATATCAAGTTTCAAAGTTTCATACTGCTTTTTTAGCTCAATTCTTCTTTGAATAGCCAGCTCTATCATCATTTCATCTTCACTTAAGTCATGCGACTCGATAGCGTTGATTTCCTCTTGTGTTTGGATGATAAGAGATTTTTTAATAAGTCCGCTTTCGATGACATCCTCTTCTAGTACCTCAACAAATCCAGCTTTATGATGGGTAACGTCGCTAATATCGGGCAATGATTTTGGAGTAGCGGTTACTTTGATAATTATTCTTGGATTTATAAGCTCGATGACTTCCCCAGCCAAAGCGGTACTTGTCTCTGTATGTGCCTCATCTATGATAAGCACCAAATCCCGTTTTGCCTTTGTGTTGTGGATATATTCATCAAAGATACCATAATCACCACCCGTGAGCTCACAATCTTTGCGTAAAACTCTCCCGTCTTTGGTGCTTGATTTTATCTTTGACCAATTGATAAAAAAGATATTATTTTTGGATAGCTCTTTTGATGATAAATCATTTTTATCTTTGAGTGCCATATCGGTACCGTTGTTAAAATAGGTATATAGCTTATCTTTTGACTGCATATACGAATCATCTCCCCCAAAAGAAACCCAAATATAAGCTTTATCATCATCGAAGTGATAATTGCCATCCAGAGTTCGCAAAAATTCCGCCATCATGATAGTTTTACCTGCACCTGTAGGTGCTTTGAAAACGAGAGGAAGATGATAGTTTTGGGTTTTCCAAAGATCAAAAAAACTTTTTGAGAGTGCATCAACTGCTCTTTTTTGAAAATCCATTAATATCATAAAACGCTCTCTTTATTTATCTCTTTGTAGATTTCGATGATTGGTTCTGGGATGTCTTCTATCTCAAAGTTTTTACCTAAATATTTATAAGACGATTTATCAATCTTGCCAAATGAAAAAATATACAGCTTTGTTTTGTGCCCTTTTGTTTTTTCTATAAGCTCATCAAAATGGCTTAAATCTTCGGTGAAATAAATCGCTGTTTGTTTAGAAGTTGTTTCATTTTGAAAGATTTGATAGTGTTCGTTAAGTTCTATCATAGCGTGCGTATTTTCTTTTATAGCTATCATGTTCCCCGCTTTTTTGGTGAGTTCTTCTCGCGTGGTATCCGATATGTTAGCAATACCGTCTGTGGGTACTAAGTCAGTTCTATAGTAGTCTAAATTTCCACCTAGTCCACTCACATCTACACCCTTTGGCGTGGTGTAGCCGTTTATTACTTTATCTAGTCGTGGATAGGTTACCTCGGTGCAAATGTCATTTTCATTGTTGGTGCATAGGATAAATTGTCTATTTCCGCCGTCTTCTTGATTCAATGCCAAAACTGCATGACCTGTTGTTCCTGAACCTGCAAAGAAGTCTAAAATTATTGAGTTTTTTTTACCAAAAGTAGCTAAATCAATAAACTCCTTTATCAGTGTTGTTGGTTTTGGATAATTAAAAATCTTTTCGCCAAATATATTTATTATTTCAGAACTACCATAAGCTGTAGTTTTTACTATATCACTAATTAAAATTGATGAGTAAGCTGTTGAAGTTTCATAACCACTAGGTATTATTTTATACGCTTCAATTCTATCGTCATCTTTTTTATCAAATTGGATTAATCCACTTTGGAGCAATTCATTAAATTTATTTTTCCCTACTCTCCATCTGCCTTCAGTTCCATCAGGCTTAATTGGGTATACCAATCCATACTCTTCTGAAAAAACTTCATAAAACATTGTAGGTCTATCTTTTCTAGAATCACCTTGCCCCCATTGTCTCATAGATTCTCTTTTCTCTTTTACTGTTTGTCTAGTGTCACCTTTTAAATGTATTTTTGATAATTGTTTTGAATAACATAAAATATACTCATGTATTTTTGCCGTATTTACGGATGTTGAACCTTTCCCTAATCTAGAATTCCAAACAAAATTCTCTATAAAGTTCTCTCCTTTAAAAAGCTTATCGCAAAGTAATTTTAATTGAGCCATTTCATTATCATCTATACTGATAAATATAACCCCACTATCTTTGAGTAGATTATGGGCTAGTTTTAGCCTCTTGCTCATAAAATTAAGCCATTTACTATGTCTATATCCATCTTCCTTATCTACAAAACTATCGTTATATTTAAAATCTTGATTTCCAGTGTTGTAGGGCGGGTCGATGTAAATCACATCTATTTGCCCTTTGTGAGTGTAATTTAATACTTGCAAGGCGTGATAGTTGTCACCCTCTATCAAAATATTATTAGGCTTATTTTTATCAGTTTGTACCGTTTTATCGTCATTTTTTTTAAGTATCGGGATATTATTTTGACACTCTAACACTACATTCTCAGGCTCTTTTTCATCATCCCATACAAGACCATAATTTTTTTTCGATTCAAATTGTTTAATTTTTTCTATTAATTGCTCTTTTGTATAGCTTTCATATTTAGACATATTGGCATATTTCCATCTTTTTTAAAATTTCTATAGAATAATTGCCGATTGTACAGTATTGATATGGAATTAATACTTATATTTATTAATATATACGGAATAGATACATAGTTGTTTTATCATTACGCACTATGTAGATTACATCTCAAAAAGGTGTAATTGATGAAAATGACCAAAAGGGATATTGCAGGATATTTAGGCGTTGATTACAAAACTCTTTTTAATTGGGAAAAATTCAAACCCAATCTTTACAAAACAGTTATGAAAGGTTTGGCCTTTGATGAGATAGTAGAAATGCAAAAAGAGAGCTTTGAAAAAATAAAAGAATTACAGGAAAAATATAAATAGTGTTTTGACTCAGCGTATTCTGATTCGCTTAAGAACACTCCATACCATCAAAGATGAAAGTCCGATAAGATAGGAGGGCGCATACGGATCATGGCTGAACTCCACCAAAGAGGTCATGAGTGCCGGGGTCATACCGCCTACGATTCCTGCGGCACTTCCTAAAATAAGTGCCGTAAACGAAGCACGAAACCCATGATGATCAATACCATGGACAGTAGCAGCAAAAATAGGTGCTTGAAAGGCACACAGCAAGATCACCATTATAGACGTTGCTATGAGAGCGCCTAAAAATCCTCCATGCATCATAACGTACATAAGGGGGAAAGTACCTGCCGCCGTTGCCAATGCCGCCATTTTCATAACCCGTATTGATCCAATTTTATCTGCCAACATCGCCATAAGCGGGATAAAGATCACCCCTAAAACAATCGAAAACGTATTAATTTGTCCCGATTGCGTTTTACTCAAGCCAGCACTGCCTTGAAGCCAAACAGGCAAATAAATAAAGAGCGTATAGTAAAGCATCCAAATAACCGAAGCAACAATGAGAAATTGCCCAAAAGCTTTGCGATGGTGACGGAAAATAGCTACAATCGGGATCATCTTTTCCTCATTAGGCTCATAATCATCAGTTAAGCCTCGACGTAAATAGATCCCAGCCATAGCAATAAAAATACTGAGAATAAATGGGACACGCCAACCCCACTGCCCCATTGCATCTTCACCCAAATACCACAAGAGTACTCCGCACAGTCCTGAGCCCAATGCCATTCCGATTTTTGCC
>JAMCPS010000066.1 GCA_023379705.1 Campylobacterota bacterium | reverse complement strand
CGAGCGTTGTTTCTATGGTTTTGGATGTCATTATAGGGACTCCTGCGGATGTTGCATTTGGTAGTGAAGCTGTGAAAGTTGAATTTGGATATTGATTTCGTTGATTTGAATCTCAAGCTCTTCGATGGCACGGGTATTTTGAAGCGTTTGCAAATCATACCCCGCTTTGTATCCCGCCTTTACCGCGGCTTTTGTCGCCCCCAGTAATTCATCGTAATAGTTGAGATTGTTTTGAGTGATGGAAATGGTTTGCCTGTAGCTTTCAACCAAAGCAACCGTTTGATCGTAAAGGGCATTCATTTGGCGTTTGGCATCGGCACTCTGGGCTTGTTGTTTTAAATACGCGGCCTGCGCTTCTTGGGATGTGGCAGAAGCATTGTAGGCCAAGGGCATCGAGAGCTGCAATCCCGCATCGTAAAAGTTTCCGCGATAACCTGATGAAGGGGCTGATTGTGAATCGACCTGCTGGTATCCGACATCGGCGATGAAGGTGAGTTTGGGGAGATAGGAGCTTTTAACCTGACCGTATTGCTGCGCCGCACTCCCAGCGAGGGCATTAGCGTAGCGAACCTCCCATCCCTGTTCTAAAAAAGTCTCTTTTTGAGTAAGGGTATAACGAGGAACGCTCAAAGAGTCGATGGGAAGATCGGTAAGTTTTGCAGCCTCGAATTTTTGTTGCTCAAGGGCATAACGCAAGGAAGTATTGTTCTTGAGCTCATTGCTTTGATTCATAAGGGCATTGTTGAGAAACGTAATGTCAATATCTCCCGCTTCGTATTGTTTGCGTTTGAGAAAAATTTCGATTTGGGCGTTTTTGAGTTTGAGATCGCTTTGTTTGCGTGCAATTTCATTTTTACGGTACGTTAAAACAGCATTCATGAGTTGTTGACTGATCCCAGCGATCTCTTTGCCTAAAGCCAGAGAATCGGATTCTTTTTTAGCATGAGCATAATCAATGGCATAGGTAATTCCTCCTGAACGGAATAGATCTTGCGCAATACCTGCCGAGAGACTTTTACGGGTGTGCTCAGCCCAAAATGAGGCCGATTTTTCATAAATACTTGAGGCGTTAAGATTGATAGGTGAAAGCCAATCGTAACGCAGTTTTTCATACGTTGCATCTATTTGGTGTTGCTGCTGCTGAAAATAATTTTGTTTTTCAGGAGAGAGCAGAGAGGTGTCATCTGCCTGCACAGAGGTGAACCATAAAAGAGATATCAGAGTAACGAGAGTGCTTTGCGATTTCATAGTTTAATTGTAGTACAATTTTCCCTTAAACATGTAGAGGAACCTTTTTTGATTTACCGATTTTTTATCTCCTCACTGCTTATCTCTCTTTCTAACGCGCAAGAAACGGTTTCCATGGAAAAGATCCAAATTGAAGCCAATGCTGCCGCGATCGAATCACGCAAAGAAGATTCGATTGCGAAACGGATCGTAACGGGCAGCCAGCTAACACAGTACGGCGATTTAAATGCATTGGAGATACTCAAACGTACCGCAGGTGTGAGTATTTCTGAGGGCAAGAAAAAAGGGGCTGTGGGAAAAGGGTACACAAAAGTTCTTGTTGACGGTGAAGAGGTGTCTACTAGTTCAAAACGCCGCGGCAGTGTACTGGAGCAAATCAGTCCCGATATGATTGAGCGCATTGAGGTGATGAGCAACGGTTCAGCAGAATACACGGCGGAAGCCATGGGAGGGATTGTTAATATCGTCCTTAAAAAGCCCAAAAGCGATGGAAACGCGGTTATTAGACTCACGGGAGGAATGTATCATGATTCACCCATGGCCACAGCTTTTGCTTCCTATGAAAAAAAAGAGGGGAAACTTAGTTATCTTTTGGGTACCACCTACAGTGACAATCAAAGAGATGATGTTTATGTTACTGACAGTAATGGGACCCTTCAGGACAGTGAGGAGGAGGGGAGATTTCGTTCTTTGAATTTCAATACCAAGTTCATTTACACGGCCGACACCAAAAACAAATATACCTTTGATGCAGGTTTGGGAATCAACGATGAGGGCAATACGATCCATGATGTGACAACCGTATCGGGGGCAGTGTCCAAAAATATTGATGAAACAGACAAGAATAATGGATTTTTTTACATGGCAAAGGCTTTGGGTGAACACCATGTTTCTCAAAGTATGCTAGCCGATTGGAAACTCATCTATCATGGGAGAGAGCAAGAGGGTGACAAAAATTCATTGGACACGGTTAGTTTGGATACGTTGCATCAAGAAGATGATTCATTGTTCCGAGTTTATGGAGGAAATGCCAATCTTTCATCCGCATTTGATCACCATTTTCTCAAAGGAGGGTTGGAATATCGTCATATGACTCAAAGGGATGATGTTCGCAACGATGTCAATGGAACACAAACCTCAAACAGCGTAACAATGGATCAAGACAAATATGCTCTTTATGTGCAAGATGAGATAAATTTCGGGGATACCTTTGTGCTCACCCCAGGAGTTCGTTATGAAAAAACCTCTCGAGATTTTGGGAGTGTCGGGAGTATTGATTATCTCGCCCCTTCGTTGCATGTGCTGTATAAAATCACCCCTGATGACCAGCTGCGTTTGAGCGTAGCCAAGAGTGTCAAACTTCCAAGATTGGATGAGATCAGTTCAACGGTGGACAGCTCATTGGGCGATAACGATATTAACAATCCTGATGTCACGGGTAATCCAAATCTCGCAGAAGAGACGGCCATTGGGTATGAAATGCGATTGGAACACTATTTTTCGGACAAAGGGATCGTGAGCCTCAATGCGTTTTATCGTGATATGAAAAATAAAATAGAAAAATGGACACGATTTGATGGTACCCGCTATGTCGAAAAACCTGAAAATAGCGGTGAAGCACAGCTGTGGGGTGCTGAGGTGGAAGTGAAAAAACAACTTGGTGAATGGGTTGAGGGGCTAGGAGTATGGGGGAATGCGACGGTTCAAAACACCGCGCTGCAAAACACGGCGAGTGGTTTTCACGGGGTGATCGGTGAAACACCGTCGTATCTTTTGAATTTCGGAGTAGATCACACCTATGCGCCCTACCGTTTCACGTACGGTGCGGCCTATCGCTATAACAGCGGTTTTGATGACCCCATAGATCAAAGCGGCATCGTTAAATCTCAAAAGGGCTATGGGGTGTTGGATATGTATGTGAGCAAACAGCTTGATTCGACGTTTAAACTCTCTCTTAACTTAAAAAACATTACACGCGAATCGATCGAAACAACCTCTTCACGTTACGATACGGTAGGTAATTTGATCCAAACCCAGATAGACAAAGAGAGTTCGCGTGCCAGCGTATTATTGACTCTTGATGGTAAATGGTAAAGCATAGAGCATTTTAATGATTCATGGTTGATAATTACAACTTTACTAAAGGAATTTTATGTTGATGACGATTGTCGGACTTTATACTTTTTATATTTTGATGCGCCTTTATGTGAGCGTCATGCAAATAGGTTTTATCAATCAGGTTAAACGGAAAAAAGCGGTATTGCTGGGGGAAAAAGAGTATCTCGATGCTGCCAATTATGCCGTTGCCAAAGAGAAGCTCTCGCTGGTAGAGGCGATGGCGGAATACGTCATTTTCTTTGTATGGATGGCAGGAGGGCTTGCGTGGTTTGATGAGGTGCTTACGGTGCAAAGCCCATTATTGCATACCCTTGGCGCCGTCATCGGATTGATTTTGATCAACAGTGTCGTGATGCTCCCGTTTGGATGGTATGCCAAGTTCAAAATCGATGCCCAATACGGATTTAATCGCTCTAGCACGGCACAATACATCAAAGACACGCTGATTTCTACCGTGTTGACGATAATCTTCGGCGGTTTGATAGTGTGGGGAATCGCTGCGATTATCAACGCAAGCCAGTTGTGGTGGTTGTGGAGTTTTTGTTTCATATTTGGTGTAGTCGTGTTGATGAACATGTTCTTTCCTACGGTAAGAGCGCTCTTTTTTGACAAAGTAACTCCGTTGGATGATCCGGAGCTTCAAGAGCAAATTGCAACATTGATGGAAAAAACAGGCTTTGTAAGCAGTGGCGTTTTTGTGAGCGATGCGAGCAAGCGCGATGCGAGACTCAATGCCTATTTTGGCGGTTTGGGAAAAAACAAACGGGTGGTTTTGTTTGATACGTTGCTTCAAAAACTCACCCCGCAGGAGCTGATTGCTGTTTTAGGGCACGAACTGGGCCATTTTGCTCACGGTGATTTGTATAAAAACATCGCAATGGTCGGCTTGATGCTTTTTGGTATGTTCGCAGCCTTTGGGAATCTTCCTCAATCACTTTATGTTCAGTTGGGAGTGGTCTCGTCACCTCATATGATGATGATGCTGTTTATCCTTCTTTTACCGATGGTGAGTTTTGTCATGATGCCGCTTATGGGACTTGTGAGCCGACATAACGAATACGAGGCGGATCGTACGGGTTCAGAACTTGGTGGTGCCAAGCATTTGATTTCTGCATTGATAAAATTGGTAAGCGAAAACAAAAGCTTCCCTCTCTCACACCCGCTGTACCGATTTTTTCATACGACCCATCCTCCGGTTATTGAGCGCCTTCGTGCTTTGGGTTCGGATATTAGTGCAGACGTTATTGAAGATTTCATTGATCCATGCCCCGTACTCTAAAAGAACTCCACAACGAGATCACCGAGAGATTATCGGGAGTCGTTGAATCTCCCCGTCGTGAAGCCGAACTGCTGTTGATTGCCTATTTACAGCGCGATCAACTCTATTTTATTACCCATCAAGAGACGTTGATAGACGATCACGATCCTCGTCTTTTAGAGTGGATTGAACGCAGAGAGCGCAATGAGCCTCTCGAATACTTGACCAATCGTGTCAGTTTCTACAGCAGAGAGTTTTACATTGATGAGGGAGCGCTAATCCCCAGGCCCGAAACGGAGCTGTTGATCGACGAAGTATTGGCGCGTATCCATCCCGATGAGACTTTCACCATCGTTGAAGTAGGGGCGGGAAGCGGGATTATCTCGATACTGCTTGCTCTGCATCTGCCCAATGCCCGTTTTATCGCGGTGGATATCTCTGCTGCAGCTCTGAGCGTTGCCCGTCGTAACATTGAGGCATTTGGATTGGGAGAGCGTATTGAACTGCGTGAGGGTGATAAGCTGGACTGTGTGAGTGAGCAAATTGATTTTCTCGTCTCCAATCCCCCTTACATTGCCCAAGATGCCCCCTTGGAACATAATCTCTCCTATGAGCCTCAAAACGCTCTTTTTGGAGGAACAATCGGTGATGAGATTATCCAAGCACTCATTGATGAAGTCTATGCTCGCCGCATACCGATGTTTGCCTGTGAAATGGGATACGATCAACGTCTCAAAATAGAGGATTATCTTAAAACATTTGCGGTACAATCTCTGGAATTTTATCTTGATCTCTCTTCCTTTGATCGAGGATTTATATTAAAGGCACATCATGAATAAAAAAGCTCTTATCGATGTATTTTATTTACTCACAATTGCTATGACCATAGGAGCCGTTCTTGTGCTAGGGGTATTTGTGGCGGCAGTGGTTTTTCACTCTGAAATATTTTTAACCATTCCTTTACTCTCACGTTACGAAGAGGGAAAAATCATGGGAGAAATCTTTCGTCGTTTCAGTTATTGGGGATACGTTATGGCCGCTATCATCGCGGTGTACGAAGCCGCCCGTTTTAAAGCAATGCAAATTGATAAGATTTCGATTATGGCTTCATTGGGTGCAATGGGTACGCTGCTGCTTTTTAGCGGTGTGTATACCCCGAAAATGTTGGAGTTTCAACAAATTGGTGAGGTAGCAATGATGAATAATTCGTTTGAATCATTGCACAAAGCAAGTGAGATAGATTTTAAGATTTTGTTGGTGATGTTACTCATCCTTTTTTGCCGTAGAGCGTATCTGCTGGCGGTTAAGCGATGATCCGATTTGAGAATGTGACTAAAAGTTTTGGAAAACGCGAAATTTTACGCGGTGTAAATCTCGAGATTGAGAAAGGCAAAACAACCGTCATTTTCGGAATATCGGGAGGTGGTAAATCTACCATCATTAAGCATATGGTAGGATTGTTACAACCTGATAGCGGAATTATTACCTACAAAGGGACACGCATGGATCATGCGGATGAGGCAACACTGCGAGAAATACGTAAAAAAATAGGCTTTCTTTTTCAAAGCGGTGCCCTTTTTGACAGCATGAATATCGGTGAAAACGTTGCTTTCCCAATGCTGGAGCATCAAAAACTCACTCCAAAAGAGCTTGAGTATAAAATTGATGAAAAACTCACGATGGTAGGCCTGGATCCCAAAATCGTCAAATCCTTATATCCCGAAGAACTCAGCGGCGGGATGCGCAAACGCGTAGGCCTTGCCCGAACCCTCGCCCTCGAACCGGAAATCATTTTATACGATGAACCAACCTCAGGACTTGACCCCGTAACAAGCGACTTTATTACCCAGATGATCTGCCGCTTGCGCGATGAGATGGGTATGACCTCCGTGCTCATCAGTCACGATATTGCGGAGAGTTTCAAAGCAGGAGACAATTACGCAATGCTGTTTGATGGGGTAATCGTCGAAGCAGGAGATAAAGAGGCGTTTAAAAACTCACCCAACGAAGTCGTTCAGCAGTTTATCCATGCACGTTCACAAGGACCAATCGCATTTCATTAAATTTATGTGAGAAATTGTAGCAATATTGTGCTACAATTTCATAAAAGTATGAAGGAGTTAGTATGGCACTTGAAGCAACCATTCGAGCTAGATGTGATGCTGATCTAAAAAATTCAGCAGAGGCGATATTCAAAGAACTTGGCATCACTACTTCTCAAGCCATTAATATGTTTTTAGCAAAAGTAAAAAGAGAAAAAGGGATACCTTTTGAACTCAAAATTCCCAACAGCACAACAGCCAGTGCAATGGAAGAAGCTCAAAGAGGGATTAATATGGAATCCGTCACATTAGAGGAACTAAAATCTGAATTTGCAAGCATCAAGCATGCTAAGCGTTGAGCGGCATAAACAGTTTCATAAAGACAGTACTGCTATAAAATTGAGCGAAAAACATTTTGCAAAATTTATCGTTTATCTTGCCAAACTTCTTCAAACTGAGCTTTTACCCCCAGAAGCACACAATCACGAGTTAGAGGGAGAATGGAAAGGCTTTTGGGAGTTTCATATCAGTGGGGATTTGCTGATTATTTACAGAATTGATGGGGATATTCTTAAACTCATAAGAATTGGGTCTCACGCGCAGTTGTTTGGGTGAAAACTCATTTCGTTCGCCCGCAAGGGTGTCGAAGGGTACTCATGGTTCGACAGGCTCACCACGAACGGATATGTTAGGTTATGAAAGAAGTCTATTTACCTTCCTCCAAACTTCTTAGCCCACCACTCTTGCGGGGTAATGGTTTTGTCTTTTAAAAAATTCTCATCAAAATTATATTCGTATTTGGAACAGTATTCGAGGATAACGGCATACGCTTCATTGATCTGCGTACTCATCGCGTGAGCCGTTTGTAGGTCATCGGGATGTTTGTCGGGATGCCATTGTTTCATCATCATTTTATAGCGTGATTTTATTTCGGAGAGGGTGACTCGATCACTTAGGCCAAGGAGCGTTTTGGCCTTTATGAGCGTGTCAAAGGAAAGCATGGCAAAGGTTTAGTCTCTTTGCTGACGCATAAATGTAGGTACGTCTAGAAAGTCTTCACTGTAATCTTCACCGCTTGAAACTCTTTTTAGAGCAGGACGGGAAATTTCACGTGGTTTTGCAGAAGCTGCTTCTTTATTTTCAAATTCACAGTTATTGATACCCATGGATGCTTTTTTCTCAAAACCGGTAGCAACAAGTGTAATACGGATAAAATCAAGGGCAAGATCTTCATTTGTTGTTGTACCGAAAATAACTTCAGCACTCTCATCCACACTTTTTTGTACCACTTCCATCGCCGCACTGAGTTCCATAAAAGGAAACTCAGGGTGCATGTTGAAATGAACCAATACGCCAAGCGCACCATTAATAGACATATTGTCTAATAATGGAGACTCGATAGCGTTTTTGATCGCTTCATAGGCTGCGTTGTCCCCTTTGTATTCACCCACACCCATGAGAGCAAGCCCACGGTGACTCATAACGGTACGTAAATCCGCGAAGTCAAGATTGATGTCATTTTCACCGCTGGCAAGGATTACACCTGATGTACCGCTAACGGCGCGAGCAAGTACGCTGTCAACAATTTTAAAGCTGTCTTTGATTCCCAATTTTGGATCAATGATTGAGAGCAATTTGTCGTTTGGAATAACGACGATAGAGTCAGATTCATTTTTAAGCTCTTCTAGACCTTCTTCGGCAAGCTTAAGACGTTTACGCCCTTCGAATGAAAAAGGCTTGGTGACAACGGCAATGGTTAAGGCGCCGACTTCTTTCGCGATCTTCGCGATAATAGGAGCAGCACCTGTTCCTGTACCACCGCCCAAACCGGCAGCAACAAAAACGATATCCGCACCTTCAAGAGCACGACGTAAGTCTTCATAACTTTCAATTGCGGATTCTTTACCGATTTCAGGCTTCATTCCTGCACCCAACCCTTTGGTGAGTTTAGCCCCCAATTGAATCTTGATAGCCGCCGAGCCTTGCTCTAAAACTTGTGCATCCGTATTTGCGATAATCAGTTCAATTCCAGGAATTTCCTCTTTTAACATATAGCCGATCATGTTTCCGCCGCCGCCGCCGACACCGACTGCTACAATTCGTGCCCCTGTTAATGTAGATGATTCATTGATTGAAAATGGTTCCATGCTTGCTCCTTGATATGTTTAAAATAATTGGGTTGCCCAATTCCAAAACTTGGAAATCAGATTTGGTTCTTGGTCTTTTGGGTGTGAATTTGAAGCGATATTGACCATCTTTGATGGTTCGGCCTTCGGTTTAGGATCACTCTTTACAACACCGACTTTTGATGTTGCAGAAGAAGGTGTTGAAGGAAATGAGGTTGACTCTAAATCTTCCAACTCTTCTTCCATAATAGGTGCTTCATAAGGAGTTGCCTCTTCGCTTGCATGACGCATTTTTTTATTGACATCAATCTCATACGGTGTGTATCCACCAGCTGAGTATTTGATAAGCCCAACAGCACCTGAATAGGAAGGATCACGAAGCGTATCAAACAATCCTCCCATATCCGATGGCTTAGCAAGACGTACAGGCATATTATCCAAAATGGCAACGGCAAGTTCACGTAAGCCCTCAATTTTGGTAAATCCACCCGTTAGAACGATACCTGCACCCATTTGATCTTTGAGACCGCTTTTTTCAATGGATTGCGCAATGATCATAAGGGTCTCTTCTACACGTGCATAAATGACGTTATGAACCACTTCGAGAGATACTTCATGGGTTGAGGTTTCATCACCGATAACCGGAAGCTCGATGAGATCATTGCTTGGAGAATAGAGAGAACCGTAATTCATTTTAACATTATCAGCGGTTTGCAATGGCGTATGCAATGCCATAGAGAGGTCATTGGTGATGTGATTTGAACCTACACCGAGGAAATCGTTGTAACGGATAGCATGCCCTGAGTGAATAACGATGTTACTCGTATTTCCACCCATATCGACAACAGCGGCACCGAGTTCTTTCTCATCCAAATTTAACACAGCAATGGCAGAGGCGTATCCGCTGAGGACTACGCTTTCAACATCCACTCCGGCAGCTTTTACTGCTTTGCGTAAATTGTTGAGATTTGATTTTTGGGTGGTAATGATGTGCGTTTCCACTTCTAAACGTGACGCATTCATCCCCAGAGGATCTTCGATGAAATCTTGATCGTCTACTTTAAAGTTATAAGGAAGGGCATGGAGTACTTCAAATTCATTAGGAATGTTGGCATTGTACAAAGAGGTGTGCATAACACGGTTAATCTCTTTGAGTGTTATCTCTTTATTGGGAACATTCACGATTCCGCTTGAATTGATGCTCTTGGTGTATGCACCTGAGATCGTTACAATGGCTGTTTTAATGTCCGTACCCGCAACGCGTCTTGCATCATTGAGTGCGGCTTTTATAGATTTAGAAGCAAGCTCAATATTGGTGATGCTTCCTTTTCGAAGACCCTGTGCTTTGGAAATACCCGCACCAATGATCTGAGCACTGTTGTCATCGTCTATTTCGGCGATGATGGCACAGACTTTTGTCGAACCGATATCGATGGCTAAAACCGTTCGTTTCAAAATCAGATCCCCTCTGCATAGATTTTTACTGGATATTTACTCTCAAGCATTTTCATCAGCTTTTGATTGAGTAAATTTCCTTTTAGCTTCATCGCGGTATTCTCTTCAGCTACTGCCTTATCTTGAAGCAACTTTTGTTCCAAAACGTTATAAAGAATCACATTTCCACTTTTTAAGGTTAAAAACCCTTGTTTTTGTTTGGTGGCAAACAATTTTTCAATAAATTCAGCAGATTCAGCAGCCGTTAACCCGCTCAGCGGTGTGGTTTGCGTATGCATAATGAAATCACTCACATTTCCGCTAAATGTTTTATAACTGTTTTGCGCTAACGCTTGCAGTTTGCTTTTTTTCATTTCATTTACATAACCTGAGTTAGCTTCTGCTTTTGCCTCTTCGTATGTTTTACGCGCAGCAGGATTGAAGGCATCCAATTTCAAGATGACAAATTCATTGCCTACTTTACGTGGTTTCAAAAAAGGTTTTTGAGTTGTTAACTCGGTGATCTCTTTGAACACTTCAGGCGTGAAAAGATTGTTTTGCGTCGATACGTTTGTCTTGGTGATATTTACCGAAGGGTCAATCGTCCCTTTTTTGAAATCAATGTAGCGGCGAAGGGCATCATTTTGCGTAGCTTCTGGCCCCATGTGGATAATGGATAAATCGTAAGAAGCCTCTTTTTTAAATTCATTTTGATGTTTTTCCCAATACGCTTTAACTCCTGCTTCATCGGAAGCGATTGTAACGGCATCGGGAGTTAAAAGTTTGTATTCGATTTTATCGGCAACGCCCTGTGCTGATGCAATCGTATTGGTTTCAAGTGTTCTGGCAACCGGAGTAAAAAGGTAAAGTGTCTTTTGGATGAGAAGCTCTTTGCGCATTGCTTCTTCATATTCTTTTATCGTCAGATGGTTTTGTCCCAGTACGGCTGCATACATCTCTTTGTCAAATGAACCGCCCTTATGAAAAGCTTGTTGGTTTTTAATCAGATTGAAAAGCTCTTGGTCGCTCACTGTAATGCGGTAGCTTTGAGCAAGATTTATAATCAATGCCTGATCAACAAGTGTCTTAAGCGCTTGACGCTGCAATCCGAATTGCTGTGCTTGCTTTTCGTCCAGTTTTCCTTGAAAAAGCTGATTGTATTGGTTGAAGAGATTGGAATAGGTTCTTTGGAGTTCTTCTGCCGTTATGGAAACATCGCCAACTTGCGCAACTGCACTGGCTTTGTCTCCATAACTGTATTGACCCCATCCCACAAATCCAGCCCCAATGAAGGCGATTGTCGAAATCCAAATCGTAACAACGAGGTATTTTCGGTGGTGTTGCATCCAAGTAATCATGATTATGTGGGCCTTTAATTTATTTATAGTGTTACATTTGGATATTTTATTGCTTTTACCATTAAACTTCGATGAATATTGTGGTGTTATAACGGTGGTTAGTGATAAAAAAGCAAAAAAAAAGATTTTGAAGCTAATCAATAAAGAACATAAACCTGTTTTTGACGTTCATAGAGATCGCTTTAAACGAGTTAACGTTATAATAATGGCACTAAATTCAGAAGGTATACCTGTGCAAAAATCCCCTCACATACCCGTTTTATATCGTGAAGTTATCGAAGCTTTCGAAGCATGCAATGAGGGGATAATCATTGATTGCACGCTTGGGTATGGAGGGCATACTTCCATGCTTTTGGATGCTAATAATAATTGCCGTTTGATCGGTATTGACCAAGACCCCACGGCGATTGAGTTTTCGACTCAACGTTTGGTTTCCTATGGAGATCGTGTTCAGATTCGGCAAGGGCGTTTTTCGGCAGTAGCCCAGAGTCTTTTGAGTGAATATGGGGATCAAGTTTGCGGAGTTTTGGCCGATATAGGAGTGTCATCGCTTCAACTTGATGTTAGAGAACGGGGGTTCTCGTATGAGAGCGATACGCTCGACATGCGGATGAACCCTGATGCCTCTTTGTGTGCCAGCGAAGTAGTAAATGAGTATTCGCACAGCGATCTTGAATTTATCCTACGCGAATACGGTGAAGTAACCAATGCTAAAAAAGTGGCGGAAACGATTGTTCAGAAACGACCGTTTGAATCTGCAAAACAGCTCTCTGATGCGATCTTTCATTTGATGCCCAAGGGAAAAAAGATTCATCCCTCAACTTTGGTGATGCAAGCAATTCGTATTGAAGTTAACGATGAGCTGGGTGAGCTAACGCGTTTGTTGGACGTGATTGAGAAAGGGCCGCAAAAGCATTTGCGTGTGGCCATTATCACTTTTCATTCGTTGGAAGACCGCATAGTGAAACAGCGTTTTTCAACATGGTCTAAGAACTGTATTTGTCCTGATGATGCGATGCGATGTACCTGCGGTAATAACAATGCGATCGGTAAAGTGATTACCAAAAAGCCTTTGAGTGCTCAAGAGGATGAACTGCGTTCAAACTCACGAAGCCGAAGTGCTAAAATGCGAATTTTTGAGATAAACAGATAGGTTTTATGTATGAACGATAAATACGATATTTTAGAAGCAACTCAGGAGATCATTGTACCTGATGATACGATGGGGATACACTTTTTACGCAATGTTTTTGTCGGAGTTTTTTTGGTTTTGATTTTGGTCTTTCCAAAAATTTTTATCCAAACACAAATCTATTTTAAAAGTCGAGAAATATCAACGCTTAATCGTGAACACGATGCTCTAAAAGAAGAAAACCGCATTATCCATTCCAAAGTAGAAACAATGCTGTATAAAAGCAAAATTTTAGATACATTGTATTAAAAATTCATCTGAGGTTACTGCCTCAACTCCACAACTGTAAAATCCTTCTCACTCGGTTCTGCTATAATTGTTTTAATTTATTTAATATAAGGTTTTTACTTGGCAATTTTTCAAAAATCCGTCTTCAAGTCCATCAAACAAGACGAGGCTTTAATCGCTTCACGTTGGAATAATTTCCAAAACTATATTGCCAAAATTGACGCCATCCGTGGGTTCAAAGAGGAAGTCTATCAAGACGGCTTTTTCAAAGATATTTTTGAATCGTGCCTAGGTTATACCCTCAAAACCACCAATCCAAATGAGTACAATCTCGAACGGGAAAAGAAAAACGAAACCGACGGTAAAAAAGCCGATGGCGTTATTTATGTAAACGGTGAAGTTATCGGGATTGTTGAGCTAAAAGATCAAAAAACCAAAAATCTCGATGCGGTAGAGGGTCAAGCATTCAACTATCATAACTCTCACAGCAACTCAAAATACGTCATTATCTCCAACTTCGACGAACTGCGCTTTTACATCGACAAAAAAACCGCATACGAACCATTCAACCTTTTTAATCTCTCGTATGAAGATTTTAGAACGCTTCATTTGCTCCTAAGCTATGAAAGTATCCAAGAGAATATTCCCCTAAAACTCAAAGAAAAATCCACCAATTTTGAGCAAACCATCTCAAAAGAGCTTTACCGTGATTTCAGCGCATTTCGCACCCACCTCTTTGAAAACATACTCAAAAACAATTCTTCTCCCGTTCACCCTGAGCCTGTCGAAGGGTCATACCTAGATAAACAAACTCTTCTACGACTCACCCAAAAGCTTTGCGACCGTATCATCTTTATCCTCTTTGCCGAAGACAGAGAGCTTTTGAAAAAAGAGACGATCAAAGAGATACGAACACGCCACGCAAGTGATGGTTTCGGTGATCGCAGTATGTATGATTATTACAAGCTCTATTTTAACGCTATCAATACGGGAAATGACAAACTGGGCATCCCCAAATACAACGGTGGACTGTTTGCTACCGATGAGCTGTTGGACGCTCTCATCATCGACGATACGTATTTGGATATGCAAGCGCAAAAGCTCTCTGATTTTGACTTTGTCAGTGAAATTTCGGTAAACATTCTCGGACATATTTTCGAGCAGTCGTTGACCGATTTGGAGGAGATGAACGCCTCAATAAACGATACCGAGTTTGACAAAAAGAAATCCAAACGTAAAAAAGATGGAGTGTTTTATACCCCCGAATACATCACCCGTTATATCGTTGAAAATACTCTTGGTAAATTGTGCATTGATAAAAAAGAAGAGTTAAAAATCGAGTCCGAAACGGTAGTACTCAATCCTAGAAAACTCACGAAGCGAGAGCAGAGCTACAAAGAAATATTACTAAATTACAGAGAATGGCTAACCCACCTAAAAATTCTCGACCCTGCGTGTGGAAGCGGTGCGTTTCTCAATCAAGCACTAGAATTTCTTATCCGTGAGCATACTCTCATACGAGATTTATTATTACCGTATGAAGATTTGATGATCGGATACGAAGTCGAAAAAAGCATCCTCGAACATAACCTCTATGGTGTGGATATAAATGAGGATGCGGTAGAGATTGCAAAACTTAGTTTATGGTTACGGACGGCACATAAAGGACGAGAGCTTACGAGTTTGAATGATAAAATCGTCTGTGCCAATTCGCTTTTGGCGATGCCGTTTGAGGAAAATAGTTTTGATGTGGTGATTGGTAATCCGCCGTATGTTGCTCTTAACAAAATCAAAGATGTTGATTACACTCATGCAGGGTTTGAAGTCTTTGAGAAAACGGGTGACTTATTGGCGTTGTTTATCGAAAAAGGGTTACGTCTCACGGCTGATGGCAAATACTTTTCATTTATCGTTTCTAACAGTTGGTTGAAAACCAAATACGGCGAACCTCTAAAGCGGTTTTTAGAAAAAAATGGACAAACGGAAGTCCTCAATTTTGTGAGAACACAACTGTTTGAAGATGCGACGGTGGAGAGTTGTATTGTGAATTCTATTCGTCATTTTGTTCCAACTCCCGTTCGCCCTGAGCCTGTCGAAGGGTCTGATCATGGTTCGACAGGCTCACCACGAACGGAAATAAGTATCACCAACATCCGAAATTTCACCACCCAAAATGCCTCCGTCGAAACTCTCATCGAAGCAATCGAAAACAGTTCAGGTGATGATAGCGAGTCGCTTTTGATGAGAAAGGTTGAGAGTATCGGCAAACCTCTCAAAGAGTGGGATATATCGATAAATCGAGGAATTTTGACAGGTTTCAACGAAGCGTTTATTATCGATACAGTAAAAAGAGATGAATTGGTAGCGCGTGATCCAAAGTCATCCGAGATTATTAAGCCAATTTTGCGTGGGCGAGATGTTCAAAAATATTCAACGAATTGGGCTGAAAAATGGATGGTGACAACACTTCCCTCATTGAATATTTCGATTGACAATTATCCAGTGGTCAAAGAGTATTTGGAAACTTTTGGGGCTAGAATTTACCAAAGCGGAGAAATGGGAAGTCGTAAAAAAACACCAAATGCTTGGTTTGAAACGCAAGACAAAACTGCTTATTGGCAAGATTTTGAAAAGCCAAAGATTGTTTGGGGCGAAATATCGGATAAACCAAATTTTGCTTATGAAGAAAACAACCTTTATGGCAATGACAAAATATTTATTATGACGGGTGAAAAACCAAAATATTTGCTTGCAATCCTTAACTCAAAACTTTCAGAATGGTATTTTTCTAAAATATCTGTGACAACTGGGCAGGGTACAATATTATGGAAAAAATATAAACTCGAACTTTTACCCATAGCCATAACAGACGATGAAACACCGTTTATAAATCTTGTGGATGAAATCTTAGAAACCAAACCAAAAATCAAAGAGTATAAAGCTCTCCTTGATGTAGCTATCAAGAACGATAATTTTGACCGTGAAATCAAACTCAAAAAAGAGATAGAAGCGTTTGAAAATCGTGTAATTGAATGTGAAAATGAGGTTGATGCGATGGTGTATGCGCTGTATGGGTTGAACGAGGATGAGATTGGGATTGTGGAGGGAGAAAACAGATGAGTGAGATGTTGATTTATCAAAACGAAAGCGGAGAGATAAAAGTCGATGTTCGGCTTGAAGAAAAAAGTATTTGGCTAAGTCAAAAGCAACTTTCAGAAATCTTTAGTAAAAGCATAAAAACAATTAGCGAACATATTTCCAATATCTTTGATGAAGGTGAGCTCGATGAGAGTTCAGTTATCCGGAATTTCCGGACAACTGCCAGTGACGGAAAAAATTATGATGTGAAATACTACAACCTTGATATGATTATCGCCATCGGTTTTCGGGTCAAATCGCCTCAGGGGACGAAGTTTAGAATCTGGGCGACCAAAAGACTCAATGAATACATTACCAAAGGTTTTGTTCTCAACGATGAGCGGTTCAAAAACGGCACCGATATGAGCTATTTTGATGAACTCCAAAAACGACTCCGCGATATACGCATCTCCGAACGCTTTTTTTACCAAAAAATCAAAGATATTTACATGACAAGTATCGATTATGACCCTAAAGATGAAAAGACGATAGAGTTTTTTAAAATTGTTCAAAATAAACTCCTATGGGCTATCTCTTCACAAACGGCTGCGGAGCTGGTTCATAACCGAGTGGATATGAGTTTGCCTCTGATGGGGATGCAAGCTTTTGATAAGATGAGCAAAAATATCACGAAAAAAGATGTTAGCATCGCCAAAAACTATCTCAATGAAGAGGAGATAAAATTATTAGGACTTTTGGTCGAGCAATATCTCGCTTTTGCAGAAACGATGGCAAGTCAACGAAAACCGATGACGATGAAGGATTGGATTGATCGATTGGACGCTATTTTATCCATCAATGGAAGAGAACTGCTCACCCATAAAGGTAAAATTTCTCATGATATGGCGATAGAAAAATCAGAAATAGAGTATGAAAAATACAAACAAAGTCTTCGAGAAAGAGAAAAGCAGTTAAGTTTGAAAGAACTAGAACAAGATATAAAAAGGTTGATCTGATATGTGTCCGCTGTATGAGTTGAGTGAGGATGAATTAAAAGACGAGCAGATGGCTTCCTCTCATCCTACTTTATTTTCATTATGCTATAATCGTCTTTTTATATGGGAGCAGCTCTCGCATGCTTAAAGTATTTTGTTTGTGTTTGCTTTTTGTATCCCTAAACGCCGCACCGTGGCGGGAGATGAAAACATTTAATGTATCAAAAGACGAGATGATCAAAATAATGGTCAAAAGTGAAGGGCAAGAGAGATTGCTGTCTTGGAGATGGACGCTTTATACGGATAAGGCATTGATTGTTCATGAAAATTTTGATAGGTTTGTAGGACAGCATGTTTTGTATGCCGGATACAGCAATCAGAGTTTTCGGAAAAAGCTTCTGCCTGCAGTTAAAAGTGAGCGTGATGCCGCGTATGTGATCGTCGTTTTTAAAAAGTTTGACGAAGGTGCCAAAAAAGCGCAATTCGATCTCTTATTGTTTGATAAAGAGAAGCGAATTGTGTTGGATTATTTAACGGAGAAGTAATTGTCGTGATGTTAGAACGTGTCGAAACCATTATCCGTGAACTCGTAGAGGAAGTTGATTTCCCACAAGCAACACAGCTGTTCTCAAAACTCTCCGGAGGTAAGCGGCTACGTGCAAGATTGATCCTTACGATCGCCCCTGAGCATCTGGATGCGCCTTTATTGGGCGCGATCGTGGAGTTGATCCATGCCGCAAGTCTGCTTCATGACGACGTGATTGATGAAGCAATGCTTCGCCGGGGTATTGAGTCGGTGAATGCCACACATGGCAGTAAAATTGCGATCATGCTGGGCGATATTTTGTATTCCAAAGCTTTTAGTGCATTGACTGCTTTTGATCCCGAGATAGCCCGAACGATTTCCCAATCTGTTACACAGCTCTCCGTTGGAGAGATGATGGATGTTGAGATGGGAAAAGTGTTTAATCTTGATCGTGACCTTTATCTCAAAATGCTGTATTTAAAAACAGCAACCCTTATTGAATCTTGTGCCTATTGTGCTGCATTACTTGAGGGAAAAGATGCTAAGGCGTATGGTGTTTACGGTAAAAATTTAGGATTGGCATTTCAAATCGTGGATGATATTTTAGATATTATCGGGGATGAAAAAACGCTTGGGAAACCTGCATTAAATGATTTTGTAGAGGGAAAGACAACTCTTCCGTATATCGATTTACATGACGTTTTGAATGATTCAGACAAGGTTAAGTTGATCGGATGCCATGGCAGAGTGCTTGAGCCCTCAGAAAAACAATGGCTTTCCAATGCGATGCAAGAGCATGAAATTATTGCACGCTCCTATGCTCGTGCGCAGGAACTTTGCGATGAAGCGCTGAGTGTTATCGGTGATGAGGATGCTTTACGTGCCATCATCACGACTGTGATTCAAAGAAGCCATTAATGCATTATCTTATCATCAGCTTTTCGCATAAAAATTCAACACTGATCCAACGTGAAAAGTTGGCATTTGTAGACGATGCGGCAAAAATTGCGATGATGGAAAAGATCAATTATCATCCTCATATCAGTGAGTCGATGATCCTCTCGACCTGCAATAGAATCGAAATTTTTTGCAGTTGCACTCATATTGAAGAAGCAAGCGATTATCTGCTCTCTCTTCTCTCAGCCCATTCCCATTTTGCGTTGGATGAGCTGAAAATGCGTGGAGATATTTTGGATGATTACGGTGCGATTCACCACCTTTTCAGTGTCGCCAGTTCACTGGATTCGATGGTAGTAGGTGAAACGCAAATAGCAGGTCAGATCAAAGATGCGTTTAAACTAGCATTGGAACATGACCTCTGCGGACTTAAAATCTCAAGAGCCATGCAATTTGCTCAAAAATGCGCGGCTGAAATACGCAATGCAACCGAGATCTCTTCTAAGCCGGTTTCGGTTGCAAGTGTTGCGGTCAGTAAAGCGCGTGAATGCTGCGGCTCACTGGAAGGGATGAGGGCTCTTGTGATCGGATCGGGCGAGATGTCGATGATCACGTGTAAACACCTGAGTGCTCAAGGGGTCGATGTCACGATCATGAATCGGACGTTTAGCAAAGCCGAAGAAATTGCGAATGAATGCAAGGCGAAGGTTCGATCGTTTGAAGAGCTAGCTGGCGCTGTCAATGAGTATGAGCTTCTTTTTACCGCAACAGGCTCTATTAGCCCTATTATTGATGAAGAGATGATTGAAACCTGTTCATTTGATCGTTATTGGTTCGACATGGCGGTTCCTAGAGATATCGAGTACGAAAATGGATCGTTTGGTATTCATGTATACCGTATTGATGATCTCAAAGAAATTGTGTCGACAAACATAGCGTTGCGTGAAGATGAAGCACGTACTTCCTTTGTCATTGTCGGTCGTCAAAGTGCCGCTTTTTTTGAATGGCTTAAAGCACTAACAATTGAGCCATTGATTAAGACAATGTATGAAGCAGCTTACCGTTGTGCTCTAACAGAAACAAAACGAGTTGTGGAAAAAGGTTTTGTCCCAAAAGAACATGAAGCAGCGGTTCAAAAAGCGACTGAACAAGCGCTCAAACGTTTTTTACACCCTTTTTCGCAGCGGATGCGTGATGCCTCTGATCCACTAAGGGCAGATTCGTTGATAGGAGCGATGAGCTTTTTAATCAATGAGAATGATGACCAAACTCCACCAACCCAAAAATCTTATAAAGGTTCCTAATGCGTTTTTCCAAAGCTTATATTCCTACTACCAAAGAGTCGCCAAAAGATGCACAGCTTCCCAGCCATATTTATCTTTCACGTGGAGGATTTGTAACCCAAGTTGCGAGCGGTTTGTACAATTTCCTCCCTTTAGGTAAACGTGTTTTACGTAAAATTGAGACGATTATTATCGAAGAGATGGATCGTGCAGGGGCATTGGAAGTTGATTTGAGTTTCGTGACTCCCGCGGAACTGTGGCAAGAGAGTGGACGTATTGAAAAATTTGGTAAAGAATTATTACGTTTTCGTGACCGTAAAGAGAACCTTTTTGTTCTAGGACCAACTCATGAAGAGATGATGGTAAGCATTGTTCGTAACCGCGTGACAAGTTATAAACAACTCCCTATCAATTTGTATCAGATCAAAACAAAATTCCGTGATGAAGCGCGTCCCCGCTTTGGACTAATGCGAGGACGTGAGTTTGTGATGAAAGACGGATACAGTTTTCACTCTTCCACCGAAGATCTTGATCGTGAATTTGATGCGATGGAAGCATCGTATAAGCGTATCTTAGAGCGTTTGGGTCTTGATTATCGTGTTGTTGAAGCGGACAGCGGTGCAATCGGAGGGACGGGTTCAAAAGAGCTCATGGTATTGGCGCAAAGCGGTGAAGACACTCTTGCGGTATGTGATACGTGTGAATACGGTGCAAATGTAGAAGCGGCACGCCGTGCACCACGTAAAAATCTTCCTGAAGCACCAAATGCAGATTTTGCCCGCTTTAAAACACCGAATGTTAAGTCAATCGATGATTTGAGCCAGTTTTTTAAAGTGGATCCGTATTACACGCTCAAAGCGGTGATAAAACGGGCAATGTTTACAGAAGGAAGCGAGTTAGTCTGTTTCTTTATTCGCGGATGTGATGAACTTCAAGAGGTCAAGGCGTGCAACAGTGTCGGGGCAATAGATTTGGTAGATGCCAGCGAAGAGGAACTCAAAGAGCTAGGATTAATTCCTGGTTTTGTAGGGCCGTTGGATCAGGATAAAATCCGTTTGGTAATGGACAACGATACTAAAAATGCAACAGCAATGATTTGTGGAGCCAATGAGGCTGATTACCATTTTGTGGGTGTTGATTTGAGTGTTATGAACGAAGCAGCATTTGCTGATCTCATCGAAGTGCAAGAGGGAGATAGCTGCCCTCATTGTAATGGAAAGCTCACCCACACAAAAGGGATCGAAGTAGGGCATATCTTCAAGCTCGGTACGACGTACTCCGCACCGCTTAAAGCAGAATATCTCGATGAAAACGGACGTTCTACGCCGTTTATCATGGGTACGTACGGAATGGGGGTTAGCCGACTCGTAGCTGCCGTGATCGAACAGCATCATGATGAAAAAGGGTGTATTTGGACGAGTGCAACGGCACCGTATATGGTGGATATCATGATCTCCAATATCAAAGAAGAAACGCATGTGGCCTACGCAGAAGCATTGTATGAATCGCTAGGCAAAGCAGGAATTGAAGTGATCTTGGATGATCGTAAAGAGCGTTTTGGATTTAAAATGTCGGATGCAGAATTAATCGGTTTCCCGTTTACGGTGATTATCGGTAAAGAGATGGAAAACGGTTTGGTGCAAATCATGATTCGTAAGACACGTGAAATGCTGACGGTGAGTGCCGATGAGGTACTCTCAAAAATCAAGGAACTTATCGGATGATCTATTTTCTGATTTACCTGTTTTTAGAGGTAATCTTAACGGTAGAAGTCGCTTCACGTATCGGCGGTTTGATGATGTTCGCCGAAATTATGGTCAGTGCTCTCTTGGGCATTGCTATCCTTTTTAATTTTCGTTCCACCTTGATACTTAATATTATGGAGCTTAAAGAACGGCGCATTAATGCCAACGGTTTTTATCAACGCAATCTGCTCTCCCTTTTGGGGGCAATATTGCTAATATTACCGGGTATTTTGACGGATAGTATAGCGGTCCTTATACACATCGTTTTGTTGGGTTCACTCATCGTTAGCCGTTTTATGCCAAAATACCCAACTTCAAATCAACCACACCAACCAAAGGATGACAATGTTATTGATGCAGAAATTATCAGCGACTCTCCTGCTTTGCGCTAACGTATTCGCCGCAACAGATGCCGAAATATTAGCGTTTTTAAAAAAAGGGATTGCAGGAAATGCAAATGTAAGTAATATAGAATTGAGTATAAATGGTAAAAAAGCTGTGCCTGGCATGAGCGGGTGGCAAGCGTATTTTGTAGCGATTGAAGCCGATGTCAAACAAGGAAATGACAATCGTCATATCAATCAAAACGGAACCTATTTTATCAGTGGTGATACATTGGCCACTGAACTGGTCAATGTTAAGACAGGTGAACGCTATAATGATACGATTGCACCGGATTTTCCGGCACAGTTTTATAGTAAAAATAACTTAATCAGTGGAAGGGCAAATGCAAAATACAAAGTGGCGATTTTTTCCGATCCTTTGTGCCCTTTTTGCCGTCGTTATGTCCCTGAATCACTCTCTTATATGACAAAATATCCGGCTGTTTTTGGAGTCTATTATTTCCATTATCCTCTTCCGACGCTGCATCCTGCAGCTGTAACGTTAACAAAAGCCGCCATTGCAGCGGAGCAAGCGGGAATGGAAAATGTAACGATGCGTTTGTATACCGTTGAAGTAAATCCAAATGAAAAAGATGAAGGTAAAATTTTGGATGCATTTAACAAAACCTTCAAAACGAAATTTGGCATTGCGGATATTCGTCGTCCATCGGTCCTAAAACAGTATGAATTGGATCAAAAAGTGGCACAAATAGCAATGGTATCGGGAACACCAACGGTATTCTTCGATGGTAAAAAAGATCCTACGAAAAACAAGTACAAAGAAGTAAAGGTTAAATAATTTATGAAAAAACTCACCATCGCTACCCGCGGCAGTAAACTCGCTCTTTGGCAGTCCAAATACATCAAATCGGTGATTGAATCCAATCACAGCGATGTCGAAGTAGAACTTAAAATCATTATTACCTCAGGGGATAAAATTTTAGATGTTCCGTTGGCAAAAATCGGAGGAAAAGGGCTTTTCCTAAAAGAAATTGAAGAAGCGATGTTAGCAGGTGAAGCACAAATGGCGGTACATTCACTCAAAGATGTTCCGACAGTGATGCCGCAAGGGTTGTTACTTTCAGCAATTACGAAACGTGAAGATGTCCGCGATGCGATGTTGAGTGAAAAATACGAAAATATTGATGCCTTGCCACAAGGTGCGGTCGTAGGAACTTCCTCATTGCGCCGACGTATGCAGCTTTTGCAAGAGCGTCCAGATTTGGTGATTAAAGATTTACGCGGCAATGTGGATACCCGTATTCGTAAACTCAAAGAGGGTGAATTTGATGCAATTATCCTAGCCGCTGCGGGAATTAACCGTTTGGGACTGAGTGAAAGCGTAGAGCATTTTTACCCCATTCCTATGGAGGAGATGCTTCCGGCGATGGGACAGGGCGCTTTGGGTATCGAAACCCTCAATGAGCCGTGGGTACTTGAAATTGCTCGTGGGCTTGAAGACGCTGACAGTCGATTGGAAACGACCATTGAACGCGGGTTTGTGGATACCCTGCAAGGGGGTTGTCAAGTTCCTATCGGTGTGAGTGCACGAGTACGCTCTGATGGTATGGTTACTGTACGCAGTACATTAGGACTTCCCGATGGTACAGAGATGATGGGTGAAGAGCTTAATGTCTCTCGTGATGCGGTTGCAGGGGTAGGTGAAGCGATGGCACAGCGTTTGATCGATCAAGGAGCCATGGAGTTATTAAGTCGTGC
>JAMCPS010000065.1 GCA_023379705.1 Campylobacterota bacterium | reverse complement strand
TGAGTCTGCAAAGTTCCATAGGGGTCATTTTCGGCTCCAATATAGGAACGACCGCCACTGCGTGGATTATTGCGCTTGTTGGTTTCAAATTTGATATAAAATTGATTGCTTTTGTAATGGTTGGTTTTGGGGGAATCGGCAGTGTCCTTTTCGGTGAGGGGAAAACACGACACATATTCGGAGGTTTTACCGGATTTGGTCTCATTTTTTTAGGGCTTGAAGGACTAAAAGAGAGTTTTACGATTCTGGCCCAAACCATTGATATCATCTCTTTACGAGAACACAATAAACTTATTTTTGTACTCGCAGGAATGGCGCTTACTGCTATGATACAAAGCAGTTCCGCTTCCATTGCCATCGCCCAAAGTGCGCTATTCACTGGTATCTTAGGGTTTGATCATGCAGCGGCATTTGTAATCGGAGCTAATGTGGGTACGACTGTCACCGCTATTGTCGGTGCAATTGGTGGCTCGAGCGATAAAAAGCGTACCGCAGTAGCACATATCTTATTCAACGTATTTACCGGAGTCGTCGCTTTCGTCCTCCTTGCCCCGATGACATGGTCTCTAAGCTATGTAGGACTCAATCAGAGTGTCGAAGCATTAGCCCTTTTCCATACCCTTTTCAATATTTTAGGGGTCATTATTTGGTTTCCATTAATCCCGAGGCTAACAAAATGGCTCCAAACAAAATTCCATGTTATCAAGCCTGTTATGACGCTCTATATTCACAATGTTTCCCACACCCTTCCGGCATTAGAACATGAGGCTTTGAGAAAAGAGGTGATACATCTGGGGCACAACGTATGCTCTTTTGCCGTTGCAGCGATTCATGTCCCGCCTGAAGAAGGATTAAAACATCATGGTTCCATTTCCAAAATTCTCGAAACATATAAACAGCCCCTTCTTTCCTCACCCCTTGAGCGCTATCATGAACTACAACATCTGCAAGGAGAGATTCTTGATTACGCCACCGCCCTCTCAATACGTATTGAGCTTCCTGAAATCCGTAAAGATTTCGATCGAACCCTTTTAATGGCAACTCAACTGATCGCTGCATCGAAACACATTCGCGATATTTTACATGATATTGAGATGTTGAGTGAATCTGATACGCGAGAAATGGAGGCGTTTTTTCATGAACTGCGTTACCAAATTTTGGCACTTTGTATGCACTACACCGACTGGCTAAATGGAGATACGCAAGCAAGTATACAACTAGAAGCACTTTTTACAAAGCTCGACAAAAGCTATAAAAATAGTGCTGAGATATTAAATGACATGATCACTAATTATAAAATTTCTAAACAAATGACGGTTGTTTTTATGAACATTACCCATCTTACCCGTAACTTTTCAAAAGCTTTATATAAAAGCATGAATCAAAAAAGCGATTTATACGCTTAAGATATGAATGCTTTATACAAAAAGTTTAATAAAACCCTAATACAATGAATTGAGCATACCATACCGCTAAAGAGACGATATACCCTACCAATACAGTCCAAGCAAGCCTGATATGAGAAGCAAACGTATAAATACCCGCCATCTTACCCATCACACCTACTCCTGCAGCACTTCCGAAACTGATCAATGATCCGCCGATCCCTGCCGTCATGGTCACGAGCATCCACTGCGCATGATCAATCGAAGGATTCGCTTTAAGAACTGCCGACATCACCGGAACATTGTCCACAATCGCTGATAAAAACCCTATTGAGATGTTCACGACCGTCGGACTGAATATCGCATACAATTGTGCCGCATATTCCAAAAAACCCACAAAATGAAGTGCCCCAACAGCTGCTAAAATACCGAAGAAAAAGAGGAGCGTATTATTTTCAATTTTGCTCATCGCTAAAAAGACACTCACATCTTGTTTGTGATTTTTTTTCAAAAAATACATATAAAGCTGTAAAAGAGAAAGCCCAAAAAGCATCCCCCACATCGGAGGCAAATGCATCACCTGTTTTCCGATAACTGCCAACGCAATCGTCAAAGCCCCAAAAGCGACAATCATTTTGCCGCCTTTGAGAATTTCTATTTTTTCGGCTGCGGCAGCATCGCCTTCTTTAAGAGGATCGAGATCAGGGACATACCGGCTCAACAGATACGCGGTTACGATCCATCCCAAAAATGATGCGGGAAAAAGATACAAAAAATCTGTAAAATTTCCTTTTCCAGCACTCCATACCATCAAGGTTGTAATGTCTCCAAACGGACTCCATGCCCCTCCCGCATTGGCCGCAACGACGACATTGATAGCGCTGGGAACCAAAAACGCTTTATTTTTTGTTTCAATGGTCAAAAGTACAGTTGAGAGGATTAATGCCGTAGTAAGATTGTCCGCAACCGGAGAAATAAAGAACGCCAATGCTCCCGTAATCCAAAAAAGCTCGCGATAACTGTAGCCCTTGGCAATCAGCTTCGCTTTAAGTGCATTAAAAACCCCCCGTTCTATCAGCGCTTCGATATAGGTCATCGCAACAAAGAGGAAAAAGAAAATCTCCGCTATTTCCAATATCAAATGGTCTATTGCATGCTCAAAAGGGGTAAAATTCAACCCTTCTACCGCGTAATACAACCCAATCAAAACGAACATGAACGTCCCTACAAAAAGGGCCGGCTTCGCTTTGTCGATATGATAATTTTCTTCAGTAGCGATAAAGTAGTATCCAATGACAAAGACAGCCAGTAAAAGCCATCCAAATGGATGACCTACAAAATTCATCGCAACGGCTTCACCGGTTTGGGCGGTCATCTTTTAATTCCTTCTTGAACAATATAATGCACCCCTATGGATTCGGTCCGTTTCAGCGCCGATTCAATAATGCATTTTGCGCTTAAAAGACGCAAAAGCAGTAGTCGACCGACAGGCTCTCTTAACATTTTTTCAACCGCTTCCAAAGCACTTTTCAAACCCTCTGTTGTTCGTACAATAGAGACTTTTTCCCACATAATTTTACGCAGCAGGTCTTTTTTCTCTTTATCTCCGGCCAATTCAAGTGCAGCATCCCCTATTGTAAAGGATCCCTCACATCCCCTCATCGGAGCTTTAACAATTTTATTCGCTACTTTCACCGCAAACACAAGCCCTTCAAGCAGCGAATTACTTGCCAGACGATTTGCACCGTGCACCCCCGTGCATGCGGCTTCTCCTATAACATACAGTCCTTTTACGTCAGGGACACTCCCCTCTAAATCGCTTTTGATACCCCCAACAGAGTAGTGAAATGCAGGAGAAATCGGAACTCTATCCTCAGGTAAGTGATAGCCAAAATTCCATAATGCTTTATAAATGTTAGGAAAGCGGCCTTTAAAATACTCTTTATCAAAATGCTCACAGGAAAGATATACTTGACTGGATGTTCGCTGTTTGTAATCAAAAATCGCACGGCTAACAATGTCACGCGGTGCCATTTCACCGCGTTCGTCATACTCAAACAAAAAGCGATACCCATTGTCATCGACAATCCATGCACCCTCGCCCCTCAACGCTTCTGAGAGGAGCTGCTTGCGTGCTCCGCTGTTACTCACAAAAACAGTAGGGTGAAACTGCATCATCTCCATATTCTCGAGAGTAATGCCTTTTTCCAAACAAATTCCATGAATATCGGCGCTGATCGTATGAGCATTTGTATGATACTCATACAGCGATCCGACACCGCCGCTGGCGATAACTACATCTTTAGCTTCAATCAAACGCCGTTTTCCTTCACTCACGACTTCGACACCGCAACAGACACCATCACGCATCAATAAATCAACGACAGTGGCATCAGAGAGCATCGGATGAGGATTTTGCTGCAGTAAAAAGAGATGCAAATAACGCCCCGTTGCATCTCCGCCTGCATGCAAAATACGATTACGCGAATGTGCTGCTTCTTTGGTATAAAGGAGATTTCCCTCGCTGTCCGTATCAAATACAAAGCCTCTTGCAATCAAATCCTTGATAATTTCTTGCGAACTCTCACTCATTTGGCGTACTGCATTGGCATCACACATTCCTGAACCTGCATCAAGCGTATCTTTGATATGCAAATCAATATCTGCATCATCGTATGCCGTGGTTACACCGCCTTGAGCATAATAGGTATTGCATTCCCATGGATGAGATTTATTAATCAATAATACTTTGAGCGATTTAGGGAGATTGATCGCGGCATACAAACCTGCTATCCCTGAACCGATAATGACAACATCATAGCGCAACGTCTGACCCTTTATCTGAAGCTGGTTTTTCATAATATGGTGGTGCTTTATAACCGCATCCGCTCAAGCTCAGCATCAATACGGCACTTATGAACGCCATTGCCAATAATTTTGTCATCTTTTTCCCTGTGCCATGTTTTCAATAGGGATGGTATAATAGCTACCATAAATTATTGATTAAGTAACAGTTATGATTGAAAAAATACGCTCCCTCCCTCATTGTGCCGGTATCTACCAATACCTCGATGCCAAAGGGCGCATTCTCTATATAGGAAAAGCCAAAAACCTCTCTAAAC
>JAMCPS010000064.1 GCA_023379705.1 Campylobacterota bacterium | reverse complement strand
AATTTTTGTTGATGGGTGCATAATGATTTCACCCTGTGGCGTCAGTACGCCTGCAAGGGTGTTGAGAAGGGTTGATTTCCCTTTGCCATTTTTTCCGATGATGGCAAGGCATTTATTTTTTTCCAAATTAAAAGAGAGATTTTGAAAGAGCAATTCATTGGGATTGTATCCAAAGGAGAGATCCTTGACGCTCATGATCACTTTTGCAGGAATCACAGAGTAGGAGAATGAAAACGATAAATCGCTGTCGGATTCGAGATTCTCCATAATCCCCATTTTGTCCAGCTCTTTTTGTTTGGATTGTGCCATTACCGCCGTGGAAGCACGGGCTTTGTTGCGGGCGATAAAATCGATGAGTTCAGCGCGTTTTTTGTCGTGATTGATTTTGCTTTTTTCGTACAGCTCATCTTCTTGGGCGATGTGTGCATAATATTTGACACTGTTGCCTTTGATAATCGAAACGTTTTTACGGCGTAAACCCATCGTATGGGTGCTTACAGAGTCCATGAAGTCGCGATCGTGGGTGATGAGGATTACTTCCCCCTCAAATGTACGGATAAAGGCCCCTAGCCATCGTAGAGAAACAATGTCTAGGTAGTTGGTAGGTTCGTCCAAGAGCAGGAGATTGGGTTCGGTGACGAGGAGTTTGACGAGATTCATACGGATTTGATACCCTCCTGAAAAACTCAAAGGGTCTTTGTCCAAATCCTCTTGGGTAAATCCCAGACCAAACAGTATCTTTTCGACTTTGTAGACATCATGTATCGCATCACCTTCTAAGACAGAAGCACACTCCTCACGCACCGTTTTATGGGTGAAATGAAGATGTTGGCGCAAAGTACCGATACGGTAGTTTTTGGGGATGACAATCTCACCGCTGTCGTAGGGTTCTTCGCCCAAGATGATTTTAAACAGGGTCGATTTTCCCGAGCCGTTACGTCCGACAAACCCGATTTTATTGCCGGAAAAAAGTTTGAGATCGAGGTCTTGAAAAAGAACTCTCCCCCCGTAGCTTTTGGTGAGGTTGTTGATTTGGATCATTATTCTTCTATTTTATGAGGAAGTTTACCCGGCATCGCCTCTTTGGTGGAGAGCATGTTTTCGATTTGCAGTTTTACCTTGTCATAACGAAACTGTTCTTTGAACCCTTGGATTCTTCCCCCCGCAGCATTGGGGTGTCCGCCGCCGCCAACCCATTCGCCAGACATCATCGCAACATCCACACGGTTATGTCCGCGAAGACTCATCGTACCGCGTGTTCCTACATCGAGAAAGAAATCAAATTCGCCATAGGTGGTCAAAAATCCGTTTCCGATGATGGAGGTATTGCCCAAGCCGTAGCTCAAAAATCCGCGCCATCCTTTGTAATAGATGGTCATGGTTGAGCGTTTGGTTCCCAGCAACCCTACAATATGTTTGGTAGAAAGATTGTCCAGCGTATTGTCCACACCGTCTTTGAAGAAATCTTTTTTCATTTTGTGCAGCGCTTCGTCCAATGCGATGTTGGCATTAGGCTCAAAGCGCATAAGGGCAGCTTGTTCTAGCATTGCGAGTTTATAGGTACGATCATCCGAGGAAAACATAACACGGTTGATCTCTTTGGCATCGCTGATGAGGCGCATACATACTTTGCCGTACTCAAAATCTTCTACTTCGTCTTGGTGCCACAAATCCACCGCATTGACTACTTTGACAAAAGCCTCGAGCCATCCGCCCCCTTGGAGGCCGTAATTTTCAAGCGCATATTCATAGACAATTTTAGTTGCACAACGTTCGGTATCTAAAAAATACCACGGATATTGAGCAGCCGTGTCTTTTCCGCTTCCGTGGTGATCGAGTAAATTAATAGTGATTTTCCAGCCCGTATCGTTGAGACGATTTACTTCAAGGTTGAGCCATTTTGCTTCTTCAGGATAAAGGTTGAGGTCTGTGATCAAAATCGTTGCTTCTTGCTTTTCTTTTTTGAGAACCTCGACAATTTCAGTAAGTCTTTCCATCACTTCTGCGCCGTAGTTGGCATTGTAGCTGATCATGTTGTGGGTCGTTTGAGCCATAACGAGCTGACAGCTATAGCCGTCGAGATCGATGTGGGAAAGATGGTAAATGGTTTTGTTCATGAATATCCTATTTGTCTAAAGTTATGGAGCCCAGTACTTCAAATTTGGCACTGGAATCGATTTCGGCATGCGAGAGGACGACAATTTCAAGATTGAAACGTTCGTAAATCTCTGCCAACGGTCGGCGAAGTTTTGGATCAACGATAATGACGATGGGTGATACCCCTTTTTGTAGTAATTCACTTGCTTTTTCACTGGTCGCTTGAATGAGAGCATTGATTTCTCCGACATTGAGCATGAGCTGTTTAATGCCGTCATGTTCTTGGGATTTCTCAAGCAATCGCTGTTCGCTCATAGCGTCAAAGGTTAACAGTTTAATGACCCCGTCCGCACCTGTATAGGCTTGAGTGATGATACGGGAGAGTTTGGCACGTACATGTTCCGTGATGACGTCCACGCTTTTGGTATATTCGGCTACGTCGGCGACGGTTTCGAGAATGGTGATCATGTCTTTGAGAGGAACGCGCTCATGCAGAAGTGCTTTGAATACGCGTTGAATTAAGCCAATATTTGCCACTTTGAGCAAGTCGTCAATCACTACAGGATAATCATTTTTGATTTTATCAATGAGGATTTGTGTTTCTTGACGGGTCAGCAGTTCTTCCGCGTGTTTCTTGATCAACTCACTCATATGGGTGGAGATGACGGTTGCAGGGTCAACAACGGTATAGCCATTGATGATCGCATCTTCTTTTTGCTCAGGAGAAATCCAAAATGCATCGAGTCCAAACGCCGGCTCTTTTGTCGGTTCTCCGCCTTCAAGCTCTCCAATCGCCATTCCGCTGTCCATAGCAAGATAGCGATCGGGCTGGATCATGCCATCACCGATGGAAACTCCCTTGAGCAAAATCGAGTATTGGTTTGGTTTGAGATGCAGATTATCACGGATACGTACCTGCGGCATCAAGAAACCAAAATCGGAGGCGATTTTACGGCGCATAGAGCGGATACGCTCCAATAAATCTCCCCCTTGGGTTCCATCTGCAAGACGTATTAACTGATAGCCAAGAGTGAGTTCAAGCATCTCAATTTTTAGGATGTCTTCCAGTGCTGCTTCTTCTTCTTTGGCTATCTCTTCGTTGGATCGTTTGCGTGTACTTGATAAAGTGGAAGCGCCAGCATTTACACTCTCATCACTTGAAGAGGCGGTATTTCCTGATTCACCGATAGAGGGAGATTTTGTGAGAATAAAGTCCCCTTTTTCAAATTTATACAGCGCATATCCAAGCCCTAAAAAAACCAAACCGACAAAGCCCATAGAAATGGCTGGAAGGCCAGGAACAGCAGCAAACATCAGCATGATCACCCCTACGATAATCATAACTTTGGCATTGCCCATAAGTTGATTGATACTTCCCTCGGCAAAATTGCCTTCATCATTGGAAGCACGGGTGATCATGATACCCGTAGCAGTGGAGATGATTAACGCAGGAATTTGAGAAACAAGACCATCCCCAATGGTTAGAATCGTATAGGTTTGCGCACTTGTAGATACGTCAAGATCAAATTGAAAAATACCGATTAAGAAACCGCCGATGATGTTGATTGTGGTGATGATAATCCCCGCAATCGCATCCCCTTTGATAAACTTGCCCGATCCGTCCATGGCCCCATAAAAATTGGCATCTTGTAAAATTTCGGCACGACGGCGTTTGGCTTCGGTCTCTTCGATGAGTCCGCTGTTGAGATCGGCATCAATCGCCATTTGTTTACCGGGCATCGCATCGAGAGTAAAGCGTGCTGCAACTTCAGCAACACGGTTAGAACCCTTGGTGATAACCATAAAATTAATCAAAACGATGATACTGAAAATAATGACCCCGATGACGTAGTTGCCGCCGATAACAAAATTTCCAAAACTTGTGACGATGTCACTGACAGCCTCGGGCCCCTCATGACCATGAGA
>JAMCPS010000063.1 GCA_023379705.1 Campylobacterota bacterium | reverse complement strand
GATGAGTTTAATGCAGCCTTGGTAAACCCTAATTCAATCATATCAAGCAGCTCAACAAAATACTCTATAGCTCTGACAGGATTATGCTCACTTACATACTCATCAATACTTGGCGGAAAGAACATTTTCTGCTTGCGGTTTTCACCTTCTTTGTAAAGATTTCCCATTTTATCTCAATCCTCTATAAAGCCCTAAATATAGGTGTTTTAGTGGGAAAATTGTAGCATTCCAAAGGTTTAAAACAGGTGAATTTATGGGGATTGTGATGCTGCTTTATGCACGTATTTCAAGATGCTTTTAGAAAGTTCTTTCATAGTCTCAGTAGTTATCCGACATATTTCCTTTATTCATATATTCCGCTATTAATTCATGATCTATTGTCTCCCAAAGTGTACTTTGTGAGACTGATACAATGTTGCAGCAGGATTTTATTTGAAAAAGAGTGATTCAAATTTGTTTAAGCAGCAGGGGGGGTTGTACCTTTGTGCGGAATTACCCGAACTTGGAGAAAAATATTTTTGTATCATAAAGCAATCATTGAGAAAAATTCTCAAATTCTTAACACAAGCATAGATGCACTAAAAATTATAAACTTAATGGTGTCGATTTTTTTTGTGCAGGAATATGGTTTGCTTCGTCATAGTGATAGTGTGAAAGAGCAGCACGGGAGTGTTTTATTTTTAAATGGATTTCAACTTTATTCTTTTTTTAACATCGTATTTCTCAAAATAGAGGGGTAACATTTGATCCAGAAGGACAGGTGAAAGTGGTGGATGGAGTCCAAAGTTTTTTAAGACTTGTGGTCGTAGCGTAGAGCCTTGGATGGTTGGGTGCTGTAAATAATGACGCATTGCCTTTTGGGAGCGTTTGATAGAGCCGTGCGTTTGTAAATAGCGGAAATAGATGGTTTCCAAATCGGGGATATTAGTACTATGACACGTTACACAATCACGATCAAAATTTTCGTCACACAAAGCGGTGATATTGCATAATAAAAAAATACCTAAAGTTAGGCGATAAGAGATTTTGGCCATCGGATAATAAACTCGCTTCCTTGATTTTTAGTGGAGTGGATATCAAATGTGAGATTATATGTCTTGCATACGCGTACTACAATCTCCATCCCGATCCCTAGTCCCGTTTCAAATGATTCCCCTCTCCAGTAACGTTCATGTATTTTTTGTATTTCTACTTTGGATAAACCGATTCCGCTATCTTTAATACTAAAAAATTCAGAGGTAAGAATGAGAGTAATCGATCCTTGCGGAGTATTGTATTTGATCGCATTGGAGAGGAGATTGTTGAGTAGACGACGAAAATCATCCGTAAAAATGGTCAGTTTCGTTTCGCTTAAATTTGTCGTAACGGAAAGTTTTTTATAATCAATAAGTGTTTCGAGTAGGATTAGCTGTTCTTGGATTAACTCTTTGATTAACTCAGGCTTTGGAATACGTGAATGAGGCTCAAAGTTAAGATATACAAGATCCTCATAGAGCCCCGTAAGTGTTTTTGCTCCAATAGTGATTCGCCGGACAAAACGATGAAGGGAAGGTTCAGTGATTTTTTCTTCTAAAATCCGAGCGTTGGAAAGAATAGCGGCGATAGGAGTATTAAGATCGTGGGTGGCGTGTTTGATAAACGTATCGATACTCACAAAAGCATTTCGAGCTGGTTTAAATGCAATTTTACTCAGTATAAATCCAACAAACGCCATAGCAAAAAAAAGTGGGATGAAAAGAGCAGCTAATCGTGTGATGATTGGAAAGGTTTGAATTTTTTTGGAAACAACGATAGAAGCGACTCCCAAAAAATAGAGAGAAAGATTGTGACGTGCATACAGTGTTGAATCGTCCATCCACGTAATCTTATCCCAATGAGGTACGCGTGAGTGCTGGGCGATGACGGGTGCATGATCAATATCGTACATGGATATTTTATATTCTTTTGTATTAATGATGATTTCTTCTGAATAATACATCTGACTATTCTTAAGCTGTTCTTCGAGCTGAGAGAGGCGCAGCGTCATTTTTCCTGTTTCATCAGCGATGAGTCTCTCTTTTTCGATGGTATAAGCAAAAAATGCTAAAACCATAAAGAGTACAAAAAGTGAACTAAGATAAAGAAAACGAAATTGTAGAAGAGCTGTTTTTAATAATGACTCATGCAAAGCGATACCCTATAGAGCGTATAGTTTCAATAGTAAGAGAGGGAAGTCTTTTTCGAAGGTTTTTAATATGAGCACGTAGCGCATCAAATCCAGGATCATTTCCATAGCCCCAAAGTTCAGTAAAAAAGTCTTCATACGTGACGATGTGCCCCCGCTTGGTGAGCAGGAGCTTGAATGCTTCAAGTTCTTTAGAGAGAAGAGGGATAGTTTGATAACTGGTATCTAAAATCTGCTGCTTGAATGGATCAAAAGAATAGTCATTATTTAATGTAATCAGTGAAGATGAAGTATGAAAAAAAGAGCGTCGGATGAGATTTTTTAGCCGTGCGATAAGCTCGGAGGGTTCAAACGGTTTTTTGAGATAATCATCCCCTCCACTTTCAAATCCAAGAGTAACCGATTCAGCCGAGCCATCAGAGGTTAGAAATAAGATTGGTGTTCCAATGCCCATAGAACGGACTGATTTAGCTAAGTCAAATCCATTTCCATCAGGGAGATTGACATCTAAAATAATTATATCAAATCGATTTTCGAAAAGGGAATCTTGCGCATTAGTGAAAGAAAAAAAAGAAAAAATATCAAAATTTTCAGCACTCAAAATATCATTAATCGTATCGCTAAGGATCAAATCATCTTCGATGAGTGCCAATTTCACACAGGACCTTTATATTTTTTTTGAAACTGTAGCATAAATTCATATTCATTTCGTTTTTAATCTTTATAATCATACTTCTTTCATAGACTAGTTCACTTATCCGACTAAGCTGATGGAAGAAGTATAATAAAAGGACTATCATGAAAACAAACAAATTAGTATTATTGCTTATGACAGCATTGATCGTCTTGATCCCTCTGCATGCCAAGAGTATATCGGATGAAACGGTAAAAGTTGTCTATCAGTGTGATTTTAAAGATCCTGAACGGGTTAATTTAATGTTGAGTACCATTAATAATTTGACGACTGAGTATCAGCAGAATTTGATTGATTATGAAATTGATATTGTTACCTTAGGGCCATGTCTTCAATACATGATGAAAGATTTTAAATCTACAGGATTTACAAAAATGCCAAATCTAGATTCGACGCAGTCTAGATTCCGTTCACTAGTCTCTGGTAGAGATAATATCCGTCTATATGCATGTGAAAATACAATGAAGATGAAAAATGTTAAATCCGAGCAGCTTATAGATATTGTTAAGATAACACCTTCGGGTATAGGTAAAATCATCGATAACCAGCGTAAGGGCTATTCCTATATTAAAATATACTAATGTATAAGTAGTCTTAGGTAGTTACAAAAATAAATTAAAAGATAAGGGAGAAAAAATGGAACGTAGATCATTTTTAAAAGGATTTGGAGCCGTAAGTGTGTGTGCTGCATTGGTTCCTAGTATTGTAAGTGCGGCAGATGAAGCTAAAAAAGTTTCTGGCCCTAATGAGATGAGCGTTGAATCAGCTTTAGCTGCTATCACAGGCGGAAAGCCGGTAACCCTCTCGTCAAAAGTGTCACTTTCTGCACCAGAAATTGCAGAAAACGGAGCCGTAGTACCAGTTAAAGTAAGTGTTGAAAGCCCAATGAGTGCGAAGGACTATGTTAAAGCAATTCATATATTTGCAACTAAAAATAATAATGTTCGATGTGCTAACGTCTATTTGACACCTGCTAATGGAGAAGCTTCTTTTGGAACGCGTATCAAGCTTGGAGCGACTCAGGATGTACTGGCTGTTGCTGAGATGAGTAACGGTACTTTTTTAAGTGCAAAACAAAATGTCAAAGTAACTATCGGCGGATGCGGTTGATTTCGTACTGAACAAAAAATAAAAAAATAAAAAGGATTTAGAGATGAAAACACTCATTAAGATCAAACCAAAAGACTATAAAGTTGGAGACATCGTTAAAGTCGATTTCATGGCGATGCATCCTATGGAATCGGGAATGCGTAAGGATAAAGATACAGGACAAGTTATACCTGCTCACTATATTAATGAAGTGAATTTCTTCTTCAACGATAAAGTGTTGACCAAAATGGTTACATGGGAATCACTTTCGGTTAATCCTGTATTATCTATCAGTATGAAAGTGTCAGGTTCAGGAACCCTAAAAGTCCTTGCAAAAGACAACAAAGGCGACAACGTAGAGAGTAGCGTAGCCATTACTCCAAAAGGATAAATAGAATGGATGTATCACGAAGAGACTTTTTTCACATTGCCGCTGCTTTAGGGATTGGATTACCGACCCTTGGAACTGCAGCATCAACACCCAAACGTCTTGATCAAGTAGCCTTGCAGGATATTTATGGATTTAAAGCCAAGGGGAATGTCACGTTGCTGCACATCTGTGACATGCACGCGCATATCAAACCATTGTATTGGCGTGAGCCCTCGACGCTCATTTCAGCTCCAAACCTTACAGGAACTCCAGGGTTCTTGTGTGGTGAGTCATTTTTAAAGCACTACGCAATGAAGGGAAAAACCCTTGATGCGTATTTTGATACGTTTATGAACTTTGATACGTTGGCGCACAAATTTGGGAAAATGGGGGGGATTGCACACATGAAAACCCTCATCAACCACGTTAAAAAAGAGCGCGGTGCTGACAATGTACTGCTTCTGGATTCAGGAGACACTTGGCAGGGGACCGGGGTTGCTCTAAAAACACAGGGTGAAGCGATTGTAAAGGCACAAAACTATTTAGGTGTAGACGTAATGGTCGGTCACTGGGAGTTTACCTATGGGAAACAACGGGTAAAAGAGTTGATCGAAATGCTCAAAGGAAAATTCATTTCTCAAAACATTGTGGGGGATGATTCCTTTGCCGATGATTACGAAGAACTGATCTTTGAACCGTATACGATCATGGAGAGAGGCGGTGCAAAGATCGGGATTATCGGACAATCGTTTCCCTTTACCTCAACCGCAAATCCAAAAGAGTTTACCCAAGGGTGGAGTTTTGGATTACGTTTGGATACACTGCAGACGTATGTGGATAAATTGCGTAAAGAAGAAAAAGTGGATTGTGTGGTTTTGCTATCACATGATGGTTTCAGTGTTGACCAAGAGGTTGCGCGTCAGGTCAAGGGGATCGATTTTATCCTCAGCGGCCATACGCATGATCCATCACCGCGTCCTACAGTGATTAACGGTACGGTTATCATCATTGCAGGAAGTCATGGAAAATACGTCGGACGTCTGGACATTGATATCCAAAACCATAAGGTCAAAGGGTATGAATACAAACTTATTCCTGTGGCTGCCAATCTGATCCCTGCTGATCCGGAGGGGGTTGATTTGGTCAATTCTCTTTATGCTCCGCATGAAAAAGAGTTTGGTGAGATACTGGGTGTGACAAAAAATATCTTGTATAAACGTGACACGTTTCATTCCCCTTTTGATGAGTTGATCAATGACTCGATTATGGATGCAATGGATTCGGACATATCGTTTACACCGGGATACCGTTGGGGGACTACGGTTCTAGGCGGTGAACAGATCACGATGGACGATGTTTACGGTATGACGGCGATTACGTATCCAAATGTTTATACGTTCGAAATGGGCGGATTGCAAATACGAAATGTTCTCGAAGATATTGCAGACAACGTATTCAATGCAAACCCACTCTACCAACAAGGGGGTGATATGAGTCGTCTTGGCGGTGTGACGTATGATATCAAGATCGGCGCACCTAGCGGAAAACGGATTACCAACATCATGGTAAAAGGTAAACCTTTGGATGACCGCAAGGTTTACAAAGTGTCATCATGGGGCGGAAACCTCCAAAATGCAGGTGCCAATTTGAATGATCAACTGACCCGTCCTGTGTACGATGTAGCCGCTAACTACATACGTCGACAAAAAAAGGTCGATATAAGCGGCAACAGTAATGTGCATATTCTCGATTACGATTGCGGTTGCCCTCGCAAGGGCTCAAAAAGTTGCTAAAAATATGTTAGAGGAAATCAAATGATACGAAAGCTACTCATCATAGCAATATTATCGCTTACGTCTTATGCTGAAACCCAGTTTGCAGAACCAAAACCTTCGATGGAGAATCCTCGTCAGATTGTTTTTTCTATCACTTCTGGAGATGATGAATCCATCAATCATGTCTTGAGCTCTGCGAACAACGTACTTAAGTTTTACGGCCCTGAGAATGTAGAAATGGAAATCGTCGCGTATTATCACGGTATTCGGGCATTATTGAAAAATGAAAAAAAGATTGCCGTTCGGGTCAAAGCATTGATGCAGTATGACGTTAAATTCATCGCATGCGGCAATACGATGGAAACGAAAAAGATCAAACCCACACAGCTCATAGAGGGAAGCGAAATTGTGACAGCGGGGATCGTTGAGATACTAGAGCGTGTTAAATCGGGATATATATACATTAGACCGTAAGGAATTGAAATGAAAAAAATAATTACAACCATCGGTCTATTGGCAACAGCGGCTATAAGTGCTGTAGATATAGTACAAAAAGAATCGAATGAGACTACCATTAATTTTGCGCATATAGGTGATATTCATGGGCACTTAATTCCGCGTGCCCATGTTCGGGATGATGGTAATGGTATGAAGCAAGGTGGACTTGCTCACATGTATACTCTTATCAAAGAGATGCGTGAAAAAGATGATCAACTCGTCCTCTTAAACACAGGAGACACCATCCAGGGTTCAGCTGAAGCACTATTTACACGGGGAGAAGCATTGGTAGAAGTACTTAATGCATTTAATATCAACTATTATGCTCCAGGAAACTGGGATTGGCTTTATGGAAAAGAGCGCTTTAAAGAGCTTTTTGTGGGTAAAGATGCCTATTCTCATTGGAATCCGCTAGTAGCAAATATTTACAATGCTGAATATGGCACTCATCTTGTTGAACCTTATAAAATCCAGACCATAAAAGGCGTAAAAGTTGGCTTTTTAGGTTTTACATCTGAGCGTGGACCTATGATTGTCGGACCAAGTGTTATCAGCGGATTAAAATTTTCTAATGGTGATGCGGAATTTAAAAAGTATGTTAAAGAGCTGCGTCCTCAAGTGGATGTGCTTGTTGTTTTATCAGAGCTTGGTTTGGCTAAAAATATAGCGTTGTCCAAAGAGTATACTGGTGTAGATTTTGTTTTCTCTTCTGATATGCATGAAGAGACGCCAAGAGAAGTAGTTCTTAAAAATGGAACTATTTTGGTTGAAGAGGGTCAAGATGGAACACGTGTTGGCGAAATGAGTGTAACGCTTAGAGACCATAAAATTGTTGGACACAAGTTTACATTTCACATAGTGGATGAAAAAATTAAGCCTGATGCAAAAATTGCAGCATTGGTTGAAAAAGTACGCGCACCATTTATTGATGATGAGAGTGCAAAAAAATATATAAACCCATTTAGCAAACGCCATTTAACGGGTGCAATTGATGCAGTTATTGGAAAAACAGATATTGATCTTCATAGAAGTAATTTTTCAGACTCAGCTATGCCAGCAGTTGTTGAAGGAAGTTCTCATGACTTTATTACAGATGTATTTAGAACGCAAAGTGGTGCAGATATAGGGCAACTTCGTGGTTTTAGATATGGGACACATATTAAAGTTGGTGATATTCATCGTGAAGATATTTACCACTATATTCCCATTGGACCATTTCTGGCAGAGGGAGTGATGAGCGGTCAAACCATCAAAGATACAATCGAAAAAAGTGCGCATGGATCGTTAGCGAGAGACGCTAGTAAATGGTCTGGCGGTTGGTTGTATGCATGGAGTGGGTTGCATTATGATTTGACACCAAATGCCAAAAAAGGGGAAAGAGCAACAAATATTACAGTACTTGATAAAAAAACAGGTAAATATTTACCCCTAAAACTAGAAAAAGTATATACCGTTGCAGGCTACAACTATGAAGAGGAGCCAAACCATATTAACAAAGTCGCAAGCAAGTTTGTTAAGTTTGTTAAAAATGATAAAGGTGAAATTATAGATGCCATAGATGCGGTCGAAGATTATCTAAGGGTACAGAATGCCAACCCGGAACTTAATCGTATTAGGATAATTGCACCCCTTAGTAAACCAAATTATACAAACAGAGAGATACAGCCACTTCCGTAGTAAGCAGCGGGTTATGCCCAATTAAATGCAGAATATAGGAATATATTCTGTAAAAATAAGGAATAAATATGAAAAAAATAATACTTTTGGTAGTAATGAGCTTAAGCGTATGGGCAAACAATGTCTATGTAAAAGTTGTCAATACTCCAATGGATGGTGTTTATGTTAGTTTGCTTAAATCACTTTCAGAAAACTCTTTAACAGTAGTGACTGAAATAGATATATTGAAAAAACTTCATGAAGCAGGCTCAGCAACAAAATTTGGTCAAGATTTCAATACCAACAACTTAACGGGTATAAAATCCATTATTGCATGTAATGGAAAACTTGCAAATGATATAGCCAATGCAGATCCGACAATGATGGCCTTTTGTCCGATTCGACTTACTCTTGTAGAGCAAGATGGAAAAACTACAATTACTTACGTAAAGCCTACATTTGATTCAAAAGATTCGAAAGCCTATGATCAGTTAAAAAAACTTGAAGAAAAAGTGATTAAAGCTATAGATATTAAATACTTTAACTAGCATGTCATATATTTTTGGAGTTAATGTCAAAAAAGAGAAAGAGTAGCAAATAATACAGTACTTGATAAGAAAACAGGTAAATACTTACCATTAAATCTTAAAAAGGTATATACAGTTGCGGGTTATAACTATGATGAAGAGCCAAACCATGCCAATCCAGAACTTAATCGTATTACGATAGTTGGACCACTTAGTAAGCCAAAGTATATAAATAGGGAGATACAGGCACTTCCATAAATATGCATATCCTCGATTACGACTGTGGTTGTCCTAAGAAGGGCTCTAAAAGCTGCTAAAAATATTATACGATTTAGGGACTTTTAAAAAGACTTAAGGAAATGAAATGAAACTGATTAAAGGTGCAGTGTTGACGTGCTTGCTATACGTAAGTGCAGTGTATGCAGATGGAGCGAAAGTCGTCTATGATTTGAGTAGTGGTGACAGTGCAAAAATCGAAAAAGAGATGATCAAAAGTATTAAAAATGTTGCCCAATATTATAAAAGTCAGAATCAAGAGTTTAAAGCGATTGTGGTTATCTCTGGTGATGCTTACAAATATTTTATTCAAGATTTGAAAGAATCACCGTACACTATGGATAAAGCGGCTATTGAGATACAGCCGAAATTCAGACCCCTTTTGCAAGAGCTGAATGACAACGATCATGTGACATTTAAAATGTGTTCAGTGGGAATGAAAGTAAGACAAATCAAACAAGAGACGCTTTATCCATTTGTTCATGCTGATATGATGAAAGATGTCTATCTTATTAATGCACAGAATGAAGGATACGCGTATATCCCGGTTCATTAAGTTAAGAAAAAAGTCTCTAAAAAACTTCTTTGACACGACCCACTTCGCCGCTCATCAACCGTACTTTAATCCCATGCGGATGGGTGGAGGAATTGGTGAGGATATCTCATACGATTCCCTCTGTTAGTGCGCCTGATCGTTGATCTTCTTTGCACATCAAAAATATCGGGAACACTGAGCGGTACTCTTTAATCCACGCATATTTCATAGAGTTTCTTTTGCGAAAGATGCTGTTTCCTTTTTTAGGATGTCACGCTTCAGTCGTTTTATCCCTTCTTCTGGACTCTCCTTGCTGACAACAACGAGATTATTCATCTCTCTGTAAGTTGTCAGATAGACTTTTTGCAATCAATGTCATTCTAAAAAATGCGTTTTTATATGACTTTTGGTCAATACATTACGAAAACTTAAAATATGAGACATTTATGAAACTTTTAAATACTATATACAGCTAAAAAGAGCAAAAAAAGTTATGAATCGCAATAAACTAGTCAAAATTTCTGAAGTATTACTCAGAGCACAAAGATCAATTTTATGTTTGAATTCTAATAGTGAACAATACGATAATAATGTTAGAGTTAAACTAGATGAATTCAAACAACGCTATATCCCAATTAATTAAAATGAAATAAGATATCTTTTATATTAGGCGGGAGTATTTCAATCAGGCACAACACACCTTTCTATAAATATCTATTTTGAAGTATGTTATAATACGCATAAATAATGCGCATAGGATATTATCATGACTGCTTATTACAATCCAAATGCTCCTAAAAAATCAGCAAATCTGAGCATCAACAGTGATCTAATTCAACAGGCAAAAGCACTAAAAATCAATCTATCTAAGCTACTTGAAGAGAAGTTGGCACAGACGATTGCAGCTCAAAAAGAGTCTGTATGGATAGATGAAAACAAAGAAGCGATTGAAGAATATAATGACCGAGTATCTAAGAGTGGAGTATTCTCAGATCGGTTGAGACGATTTTAATGGCTCAGTTCGATATTTACAAAAACAACAATTTTGAAACTGCTGCAGAATTCCCTTATCTTCTCGATATCCAATCTGATATTCTTTCAAGCTTGGAGACAAGAGTGGTTGTTCCTCTACGAGAAAGTGTTAAAGCAATACAACATCTCAATCCAGTATTTATCATTGAACAAACACCATACATATTATTAATACAAGAACTTGCAGGGGTACATAAATCTGCTTTAGGTAAAAAGTGTGGGTCGCTGAAAGAACATAGAAGTGAAATAATCGCCGCTTTAGACTTTATGGTGAGTGGTTTTTAGGTTAATTTTGAGGTTCCTTGATTATTATGAATGTTAAAATGCTATAATTCTATTATAGATATTAAATATCTATAATAACTATATAAATAAAAAGAGTATTACTTATGAATAAGGGGTCGTTTCAGGAAACGGAATATATAGCACGTTAAGAGAATTTTACCACTCATAAATCATTTTCTACAGAATTCGGAAAAAATAGCACGCTAAGAAGATTTACAATAACTCTATCGAAGCATTT
>JAMCPS010000062.1 GCA_023379705.1 Campylobacterota bacterium | reverse complement strand
CCATTGATTTTAAGGCATTGGCAAAAGGGCCCAGACAAGAAGTTTTGAATTCATTTGCCGTTCAAATAGGTGCGTTTGCAAACATACAAGGCGCTTTGGAAATAAAAAAGAAGTACGCTTCTTTTCATGGATATTCCGCAATCATCAAAGATTCGCAGTATAATAACAATCCATTATACAGGGTTTGGATGCGTGGATTTAGAAGTGAAGTAGAAGCAAGAGACTTTATTTCGCAGGGCTATTTTAGCGGCCAGTTTATCACAAGGGAATAAAATGATTCAAAAAAACCGTAAAACAAAAGAGACTGATATCGCTCTTACACTCAACATTGCAGGAACGGGTCAAAGCACGATAATGACGAATGTTGGCTTTCTTGATCATATGCTGGAAAGTTTTGCCAAGCATTCCTTGATGGATTTGAATATAAATTGCAAAGGCGATACGCATATTGATGATCACCACAGCGTTGAAGATGTAGGGATTGTTTTGGGTCAGGCATTGCGTGAAGCAATTTATCCTATAGAGCAAGTAGAGCGCTTCGGAAATGCGGTGATTGTCATGGATGAAGCCGCGGTTAGCTGTGATTTGGATTTGAGTAATCGCCCCTATCTTTTGTATGACGTTTCCCTTGAGGGTAAAGTAGGGCAGTTTGATGTTGAGTTGGCAGAAGAGTTTTTTCGTGCGGTAGTTTTTAATGCTGGAATTACGGCTCACATTGTACTGCAGCGCGGTAAAAACAAGCATCATATTGTTGAAGCAGCTTTTAAATCGTTAGCAGTAGCTTTGCGTCGAGCATTGATGACAAATGTAAGAGTCGGTATTCCTAGTACTAAAGGTGTATTGTGATTCGACTGTTATTACTGGATGTTGATGGATGTATGAGTGATGGCCGTATTATTTACAATGAAAAAGGCGAAGAGACTAAGAATTTTAACGTCAAAGACGGATTTATTATACGTTCGTGGCTTACCATGGGGCATTATGTTGCTATTATCACAGGCCGTGAGTCGGCAATAGTAGCAAATCGCGCAAAAGAGCTGCGTATACCTTATTTGTTTCAAGGTATAGATGACAAACTCGCTGTCGCTCAAAAGTTGTGCAGTGAACTTGGACTAGAAGCTCATGAGGTAGCAGCGATTGGCGATGATGTTAATGATTATAACATGCTTCAATGGGTGGGGCAGGGCTATACGCCTAAAGATGGATCACACTATTTACATGCGGTAGCCACGGTGCTTGAAAAGAATGGCGGTGATGCGGTTGTACGTGAAATGATCGAAAAAGTGATCGATCATAATGGTGAGCGGGAAAAATTTTTGAGTTTATGGATTTAGATGTCAATTAATCTTTTTTTTGTTTTACTGTTGAGCCTATTATTGGGTATGTTTGGTTATTTTAAACCGACACTGTTCGTGGGTGAGACAAAAAAAGAAGTTCCAAAGTTTGAGTTAGAATCGTTTGTCGTTTATGAGATTAGTGCTACGGGAATCGACCGTTTTTTCGAAGGTAACCATGGTAAGCGTTTTGAAGATCGATATGAGGTTTCATCAGCAAAATTCAGTAATAATTCTAAAGACCTTTTTGAATCGATAAGTGCGAATGAAGCTCTCTATAAAGAAGATATTATTACGTTAAAAGGGAATGTCCATTATACACGTGAAGATGGATTAGAGTTTCGTTCGGATGAAGGTAAATATGATACGACTCGCTCATTGGTTTCAACAGACGGTGATTTTATCATTACGCAAAATGCCAATAGAGTTAACGGAACACAACTGCTATTAAATACGCAGCAAAAAACAGTGAGTGCCAATGCAGTTTCTGGCAGTTATCAACTAGATTAATAAAAAGATTAAATTATGAAAAAAATTATTTATATTTCCCTTTTATGTGCACTGGGTCTTTATGCCGAGGAGCTAAAAGTTTTTTCTGAAAACTTTAGAGCCGATCAGCCCAAAGGTGTTTCTGTGTTTACGGGCAAGGTTGTTGTGACCAAAGGTTTGGATGAATTAAATGCGTCAAAAGTGACGATTTATACCGATAGCAATCGCAAACCTACTAAAATGGTTGCCGAAGGGGATGTCTCTTTTTATATTGTTACGGAATTAAAAGAAAAATACAGAGGAAAATCTCAAAGAGCGGTTTACTTGCCCAATGAGCGAGAATACCAGTTTTATACAAAAGTTGATTTGATCCGTATAGACGATTTCCGCCGTGTAAAAGGGGATAAAGTTGTTGTTAATACGATACATGGTCATGCAAGTGCTGACAGTGCGAATAATGAACCGGTTATGATGGTATTTACGCTTCAAGATAACAATTCAACTAAAAAAGGGACGTCAAAATGATTGAAATCATTAATTCGGTTTTTATGACGTCGGCTCCTCATATTCGTCTCTCTCCCGAAAATCCATTACAAAATGAAGTGGCTTTTATGGCCCGCTCCAATACCGGTAAAAGTTCGATTCTCAATACCCTAACCCAGCGCAAATCACTTGCAAAAGTTTCTTCTACCCCAGGTAAAACAAGATTGATTAATTATTTTGATGTCGAATTTATGAATCGTGACACAGGTGAAAAATTAGAAGCAAAGTTAGTCGATCTTCCTGGATTTGGATATGCAAAAGTAGCTAAGTCACTCAAAACGGATTGGGAAAGTAATCTAACTGACTTTATAACCCAGCGTCAGCAGCTTCGTGTTTTTGTTCATCTTATTGATGCGCGCCATCCAGATTTGGAGCTAGACCATTCGGTTTCAGAATATTTAGAGCAAATTTGTCGCAAGGACCAGTTTATTCTCAATGTCTTTACAAAAATTGACAAATTGAATCAAAAAGAGCTTAATGAGCTCAAAAAACAGTTTCCGGATGCTTTAATGGTGTCTAACACAAAGAAGCGTGGTGTCGACAGAGTGGTTGCCAAGATTTACGAATTATTGACCCATGTGGAACAGCATGATGATTGAATATAAGAAGCCAACACTAAGTGATATCCCTCAGATGCAGCTTCTGGTTGCTCCTGAGATCGAGAGCGGCGTTATTCTCCCGCGTTCGGATGATGAAATAGCAACCAATATACGCTCTTATACGCTGGCAATGGATGGGGATAAATTGGTGGGGTTTTGTGCTTTGCATATTCATTCTCATAAGCTCGCAGAAATACGGTCCATGATTATAGACAGTGATTACAGAGGTAAAAACATAGGGAGTGAGTTAGTAAACAAGGTGTGTCAAGAAGGGTCGTTATTAGGGCTTAAAGAAGTATTGGCATTAACGTATCAGAAACATTTTTTTGAAAGATTAGGATTTATTGAAATTCCAAAAGAGAGTATCCCCGAGCATAAAATTTGGGCTGATTGTATTAAATGTAAACTTTTTCCTGTATGCAACGAAGTATCGCTTATAAAAACTCTCTAAGCGATCTTTTGTGGATTGCCGTATTTGGCATCTACATTGCGCTTAGCAGTATCTATCTTTTTTTACCGCCTATGTTGGCGGTTCTTGGATTCCTTTATTATAGGGCATTGCAACGGTATGATCTTTTTTCACTGGTAGTGGCTTGTGTTATGCTGTTAATGTTTGAAGCGGAAAAAGGTTACTGGTTTGGTTCTTCAATTGTATATTTTACCCTCATATGTCAGTATATAATGCCAAAGCTTGAACAGACAGTCCAATCGCAAATGAGTATTAAGGGAATATTTGTATTACTCTCCTACTTTGGGTTTTCTACTTTTTTAGGAATGGTAAACAGTGTGCTGATTTTACCTCTTCCTACGCTTGATTGGCACGTAATTTTTTATATGGCAATTGAATTTGCGTTGATTGCGATTGCCGGATGAAATTTAAAATATTATTAGCGATTTTTTCATTAATCTGGATATCCTTAGTCGTGCGTGTATATCATCTCGCTGTTCAATCCAATGAACATTATGAAACTCTGGCCCAAAATAACAGTATCAAAACAGAGTTCTCAGCACCGGTTCGAGGTGAAATATTGGACCGAAATCTTGAACCCGTTGCGATCAATGAACTTGGGTTTAAAATAGCACTTGCTCCTCATCTAACAAAGGGAAAAGATAGCACTCTTTTGGATAAAGAAGTGGGCTATTTGCTATCAATGATTCCCACATTAAATGCAAAAAAGATTCTAAAAACGTATAAACAACAAGATTCCTATTACAATCACAACTACATTGATGTGGTTGAATTTATTCCGCACGAGACAATGATACCTCTGTATTCATTGATGAATTTACGGGAATCGATTAAGATTTCTCCTTCTCCAAAACGTCTTTATCCATATGGGAATTCGGCTTCTCATATTATTGGTTATGTCGCTAAAGCGAATCAAAAAGAGGTTGAAAAAGAAGAAATTTTAAAGCTTTTAGGGCATGTCGGTAAAAGTGGAATTGAAAAATACTATAACGGGTATCTTCAAGGTGTTGCAGGTGAACGTCGTATTAAAGTAAATGCGCACAATGTCGAGATTGAAGAATTAAGCAGAAGTGGTACTAAAGAAAATCGTACTTTAGTCCTCAATATCGATATGCGATTGCAAAATTATCTTGATACGGTTTTTGAAAAGAAAGTGGGTGCAATTGTTGTTATGGATACAAAAGGGGCTATTTATGCCGCAGGCAGTTATCCTGAATACGATTTGAATGCTTTTGTTGAGGGAATTAGTTCACAGCAGTGGAGTTATTTGATTAACAGCGTGGATGCTCCTTTTACTAATAAGCTCATAAATGGTTTGTATCCTCCCGGTTCAACGATCAAAACGGGGCTAGGGCTTCTTTATGTCTCCTCTGGCATCCTAAATGAAGGCTCGCATGTTCATTGTTCGGGGTCATTTCAATTGGGAAATCGATCTTTCAGATGTTGGCGTAAAACAGGACATGGCAGTGGGGTCAGTGTTGAAAAAGCAATCGCCCAAAGTTGTGATGATTATTTTTACAAGGGAAGCTTGAATATAGGGATAGAACGTATGGCTGCAGGATTGAATCGAATGGGGCTTGGGAGAAAAACGAACATTGATTTACCTAACGAATTTATAGGGACTGTTCCCAGTCGTAAGTGGAAAAAAGAGAAGTTTAAACAGCCATGGTATCGCGGGGAAACTCTTAATACCGCAATCGGTCAGGGTGATTTTTTGGCAACGCCTATGCAAATTGCACAATATACGGCACTCATGGCAACGGGGACATTACCGGTTCCTCATTTAGCTTATAAAATAGGTACTAAAGTTTACAATCCCAAAGTCAAAGATGTCTTAACAAAATTGGAAAAGCAAAAGTTGCCAATCGTCCAACGTGCAATGCATGATGTCTGTAATGATCCTAGAGGAACTGCAAAAGCGTATGTCTCTACACGATTTCCTATTGCCGGAAAAACGGGTACGGCTCAAACAACGGGAATCGCTCAAAGCGTAAAAAATCGCCAAAGTGAATACAGTATGGAGTATTTAAAGCGCTCTCACGCATGGTTTACGACTTATGGACCTGCCGATACTCCTCAGTTTGTTGTAACAGTCTTGGTAGAGCATGGAGGACACGGAGGAGAAGCAACCGGAGGAATCGTCTCCGGTATTTATAACAAGTTATTGGAACTTGGCTATATTAAGCTTACAGCACCAAAAGATGAGAACCTTACCCTTGGGTCCGTACAATAAGGCTTAATGGAAGAGTGAATTCTCGAACGATAGATTCTTCTTTAGTGCGCATCTCCCCCTGATCAACTTCATGATCCATCCCCAGTAGGTGAAGCATTCCATGGATAAAAAGCAAGGTAAGCTCATCGTTTTCACTGTGCCCCAGCTGGGTTGCGATTTCTGAGACCTTATCAACGCTGATAACAATCGTTCCTAACGGTGCACCCGGGAATGGATCGTTGGGGAAACTAAGGACGTCTGTGGATTTGTCTATTCCACGAAATTCTCTATTTATCTGTGCTATCTCATCATTATGGGTGAGGATTAACTCGACTTCAAGAGGTGATAGAGATATTGCAATCGCTTTTATTGTCTCAAAATCATATTTTTTTTCGGTTCGGTTGTCTAAATCTATCATGCCACAATTGTAGCATGATTTCATCATTGTTATTAAAAGCTTTTTCCTATACCAATAGTTGCTCTATGGCTTATATCATTTTGTACACCACGCATATTTTGATATACTGGTACTGAAACAGAAACAAAGAATGAGTAATTATTTTCCGTAGATACTTGTAAACCAGTCGTTGCAAAGATAACATTGTGTCCCGTATTGCTTGATTTTGAACCATCAAAACGGTCTTCTTCTGCTCTTTCACCATTAAGTTCAATAAAAGTATCTACAGAGTACCCGTTATGATTCTCTTCTTTTGATCCAGTAAGACAAACTTGAGGTTTATGATCTAGTAAGGTATAGGATAATGCTACATTATAGGTAAATATATCTCCAAGTTCACTATTGCCAACACCTTTATTATTAGACTTATAGAGTAGGTCTGAGTGAAGTGAAAAATCCTCAAAGTCTTTTGTAAAAGCTACACCAGCGAAAAGATCCCATGAACCGCTCCCTGATTGTAAGTCAGCTTCTAGTATTTCATCTTCATACGTGACATCATCTTTTCCGGTAGGTGCTTTAAGCCCTGCTAAAAGAGCAACTTTGAATTTATCATCATATACTTTGTATTGCAAAAGAGCCGTAACATCACCTAACTCTTTAATGTCATCATGAGGGTCAACCACAGGTCCACTACCATCATCTTCACCAGCACGAATCCCTTTGCGAGTGACGTAAGGAAGTTGCAAGTTGAATGTCAAATCATCTGTGACTCCATAAGAGGCCGAGAGAGAGTATGAGTTAACCGAATCAATGTTATGTAGATGCTCTGAGCCATTGTTTAAAGCATCTATTATAGTCGAATCTGAGAGGTTTTTATTACGTACAGTTTCTGCGTTTACACCTAGATAAAAGCTTCCTTTTTCCATAGTGTTTGCCGATATGGTGTAAGCAGTAGCTGTGTGTCCGCCTCCAACACCTAAAACATGCGAACCGTTACAAGCCCATGTGGATGTTGCAGTCGCTGATGCCAATAGAGAGATGAGAGTTAATTTATTTATTGAATTTTTTTGCATTTTTATATCCTAATGTATAATATTTTTTATTTTTCTAAAGTTTTTTGTTTTATTTTTTGAGTTTAGGATAGTGCAGGAGGTGCGCGAGTTTGGTTAGAATTTTCTTGTACATGCAGTTTTATGATTTGAGTGTTTTGCACTATCTTTTCAAAGTTGATTCTTTCAACTTCTTTCACTTTTTCAATGGCATCGCCACATGATAAGTTATCGCCTATCAGACATACCATACATGGTGCATCATCTGAATGTACAATATGCTTTACTTCATGCATAGATGCAAAAGTTGTTGAGATAAGCAAAAGTATTGATAGAATTACTCTTAGTTTCATAAGAGGAATTCTATCATGTTATTTTGAAGTTAGTATAAGTGGCTTAATGATGGTAAATGGATCAAGCTTGCTATAATTTCATCAAAGGGTTATAGATGAATAAAAAAGCATTGTGTATTATGAGTGGCGGAATGGACTCGACGTTGGTTGCCTATATTATGCACTCACGTGGATATGAGATCGTTGCGCTGCATTTTAATTATGGTCAGCGTACGGTTACCAAAGAGCTAGAAGCCTTTCGTGCCATAAGCTCTGATTTGGATGTGGCTAAAAAATATGAGATCGATTTAGACTTTTTTAAAACCATCGGTGCTTCAGCTTTGACTGATCACTCCATTGATGTTCCAAGGGGAGGAATTGAAGCGGGTGTTCCTATCACGTATGTCCCTTTTCGTAACGGTATTTTTTTGAGTATTGCAACGGCTATTGCCGAGAAAGAGGGATGTGAGGTTATTGCTATTGGTGTTGTTGAGGAAGACAGCAGCGGTTATCCTGATTGTCGTGATGCTTTTATTCAATCTTTTCAAGAAGCAGCGAATCTGGGAACAAAAGAGACAACACACATTCGTATCGAAATGCCGTTGGTCCATATGCAAAAATCACAAATCGTACAAGAAGCGCATAAGTTGAATGTCCCATTGGAGTTGACATGGAGCTGTTATAAGAGTGAAGATAAAGCATGCGGTGTATGTGACAGCTGCCGATTGCGATTGCGCGGGTTTGAACAAGCAGGACAAAAGGACCCCATAGCGTATGCTGTTTGATCCACTGCATTCGGCTTTTTTGCATATCCATGTTCCTACCAATCGTAATACGTACATTTCTTTGACAAGAGAGGGTGAAGTAAGGGTGCGAACACCGCTCAAAGATGAGAAACGAATACGCCGTTTGCTTATCCAAAGATCCGATTGGATCAATGCAAAATTAGAAATATTGCGTGAAGCTCCACCGTCTCATCGTTTAGGGGAAACGATTCTCTTTCGTGGTGAAATCGTCCCTGTTCAACAACTGCCGCAATTGCAACAATCGCTTGAAAAGAGCCGAAAAAATACGGATATCAAAAAACATTACACCCGTTTTTATCATAATGAGTCCCTTTTAACACTTCCCTCACGAATCCGCCATTACGCGCAAAAGATGAACTTGACTCCCACTGAGATACGATATAAAAACCTACGTCGCCGATGGGGAAGCTGTGATTCCAATGGAGTATTGACCTTTAATGTGATGATGATGCAATTGTCGTATCGTCATGTGGATTATATCATTGTGCATGAATTAGCGCATATGCATCATATGAATCACTCAAAAGCGTTTCATGATTTGGTAAGGACTGTTTTAGCAGATGAAAAATTATTACGACAGGAACTCAAAGCGATTCGGATGCATTAAAAGTCAAAGCCCAATTGTCTCATAGAAGAGCGAGTAGGGTTTAAGATGCTCTTATCAGCACCGGCAACCAGCGCAAAATGAAAATCATTGGTTTGCAAGAGGGTTAGTATCTCTTCAGGATAGCGATAAAAGAGGATGTTTTCAACCCCAATAGTGATACTGGACTTCATGGAATCAGGCATTAAATACAGAATTTTTGCCCATGAGGCCTGAACGTGTAAAAAGTCTCTCTGCTCATCAATAAATTCTAAAAGAGGTTCAAAAATGACGACGCGTTCACTGCTTCCAAACTCTTTTATCTCCAGTCTCGCATTGGTAAATACCGGAATAAAATGACCCATTTTACTAAAGCTCTTCAGCTGAAACGGTATTCGCATAAAGGTGTAAAAAAAGAGCAGGTGTTCTAGGTAAGGGATAAAGAAGGGTGAGAGCATTTGGCGTTCATAGAAGGTGTCATTGTGGATGAATGAGGTTTCAAAGAGGGTCTGCTCGATGATGGTGATGGTTTTTTCCTGCGCACGTATCAGCTGCGATGTTTCTATGAAGATTTCAGGATCGGTGAGCGCTTGGGAATACAATACGACCGATTTCTTTTCCAGGGGCCAGAGTTTTTCCCAAACTTGCGCCATCGTTCCCTCAACAGGACAAAAATTGGAAGGGGTCGATACCGCCAACGCAAGATGTAAAGTGATAGGATCACACGCATAAACCAGCAGTTCTTTTTCAAGCAGGTAGAAACGCAGCAACCGTTTAAGGGCATCATCGATGGATTCTACTTTGATCCAGGCAACTTCACTGTCTCCCATTTGTGTCGGTTTGTCAAAAAGTACGCCATACGCACCATTGGAAAGGGCTTCTTTGATATCTTGAGGGTCATAAGCGACATAAAGAGATCCTCGTTTTACTTTGGAAACCTCAAAGGCAAGGTTCTCAAAGAGCGTGATATTGGGATCACTGTACAGCGTCCCTTTGGTCAGCGCGAGGATATTTTCAAGTCTCATCCCACCGAGCATCCACTTTTACGGGATTTTTCAGGGCGAATGAGGCAAAGCCCCTCTTCATCTTTGGCGGCTAGAATCATCCCCTCAGAGAGCATACCCATAAGCTTTGCGGGTTTTAGGTTGGCAACAACACACACTTGGGTCCCTATGAGAGATTGGGCGCTGTAGTATTCACGTATACCTGCTACGATTTGACGGGGGGATTCTTCTCCTAAATCGACTTGGAGTTTGAGCAGTTTTGAACTTTTCGGTACCTCTTGCGCTTCTAGGACGGTCCCGATTTTGATGGCGGTTTGAAAAAATTGATCGATCGTAATAAGACCGTCTTCTGGTACAGTAGATACCTTCTTATCTTCGGTTTTAGATGGTGCAGCAACAGGAGCTTCTTCTATCATCGCTTTTGGTGCTTCGGGCATCAATGGTGCTTCAACTCTCGGAAAGAGAGGAGGGATTTTTTTGATCGTAAAGGCTTTTAAGAGTTCCTTGTTCAAAATCAGCGATTGATAGCTTTGTGTATTGATCTCAAATCCTAGTGCATCGGCAATGGTAGTCGTAGTTTTAGGCATGATTGCATGCAGCATAACAGATGCCTTACCAAGCAAGTTACCAACAAGGGCAACGGTTGCAAGGGCTTCGTCGGTACGCCCCTCTTTGATCTTAACCCATGGAGCGTGCTCTTCGATCGCTTTATTGCCGATAGTAAACACTTTCCAAAGCTCTTCAAGATAGCGGTGTAGTTGCAGATCATTGAGATAGTTCTCTAACCCCCCTAAAATAGAATGAGCATCCTCGATTTCTTTGGTATGGTATTTGAGAACGTCTGTGCTGTCAATGCAAAAGTCGGAATATTTTTCACTCATTCCGATGACACGATTGAGAAGGTTCCCCAAATCATTGCTCAAATCCGAATTCATACGATCGATGAGGGCGCGTTGAGAAAAATCACCGTCTTGACCGAAAGGGACTTCACGCATCATAAAATAGCGTAAATTTTCAACACCATAGTGCAGGGATACTTCTCGGGGATCGACGACGTTGCCTTTTGATTTTGACATCTTTTCGCCATCGCGTGTCCACCAACCGTGTGCACCGATACGTTTTGGCAGAGGCAGATCAAGACTCATCAGAAATGCAGGCCAATAGATGGCATGAAAACGCAGAATATCTTTACCAACCAGCTGAGTCGTGGCAGGCCAGAATCCCATGTTGGCTTCATCATTTCCGTATCCAAGCGCAGTAACATAGTTCATAAGAGCATCAAGCCAAACGTACATAACATGTTTATCATCATTAAGCGATGCAGGTACGGGAACTCCCCAGCTGAAGCTCGTACGCGTAACGGAGAGGTCATTGAGCCCACCTTTGACAAAACTCATTACTTCATTACGGCGTGATTTTGGGAGGATAAAATCAGTATGGGCTTCGTAATACTCCATGAGAGGCTTTTCATACTTAGAGAGGCGGAAAAAGTAGCTCTCTTCTTTGACGATGGTAGTCGCACGTCCGCAATCAGGGCAGCATCCGCCTTCCATGAGCTGTGATTCAGGGAAAAAGGTTTCACAGCTGACACAGTAGTTCCCCTCATAAAAATCTTTGTAAATATCACCCTTAGCCATCATTTTTTCAAAAGCGGCTTGAACTCCTACTTTATGTTTGGCATCGGTTGTTCGAATAAACTGATCGTTACTAATGTCAAATTCATTCCATAGATTTCTGAAACTGGCACTGATCTCATCAGCAAATTCTTGGGTAGGTTTGCCCAGCTTCTTAGCCGCTTCTTCGATTTTTTGACCGTGTTCATCCGTTCCGGTGAGAAAATAGGTTTCATTGCCCTGCAGACGTGAATAACGTGCAAGTGTATCGGCAATAAAAGTGGTATAGGCATGTCCGATATGCGCTTCACCGTTCACGTAATAGATGGGAGTAGTGATATAGTTTTTCATGTTTTTATTCCTCTAAAATATTAAAAATCAAATCCGCCGGTTTCACCCTTGGACATACTTTCGTACACGGTACGGACATACGCGGTACGAATAGGGCACCCAATCAGCGACGGGCATTTTAAACAGCTTTCCAGTGCCTTGGAAGTTTGACACTCTTGGAGGGCTGTTTTGGCTTCCTCCAGTTTGGCTTCGTAGGGATTGTTAGTTTCGGCCATAAACATCCGCTACAACAGAAATCTCGTGTTTAGAACCAAAGAAGCAGGGACTTGTATCGTGGATGTGTGCGGTTACTTTGTCCAAGACTCTGTTTTTACCGTCAATCGCCCCACCGCCAGCCATTTCAAAAATCATTGCAAATGGGAAAACTTCAAACAGCTGACGCAGTTTTCCCTCGGGTTTATCCGATGCACCCGGATAGCTGAACAATCCGCCCCCTTTGAGGAGAATTTGATGCAAATCAGGAACCATGCCTCCCGAATAGCGAAGACGATAGCCAGTTGCAAAAAAAGAATCGATCATAGCTTTGTGATACGGTGCCCAAAACTGCTGTGTCCCGCCCGGTGCCATAATTTTTCCTTCTTCCTTCAAATGAATCTCTTTGACGTATTCGAATTCACCCGCTTGAAGTAAGTAAAGTTTGACTTTTCCCTCATAAGCAAAAACAAGTTCAACGCGCGGGCCATAAACGACGTAACACGATGCAATTAACTTGCTGCCTATAAATTCACCCTCATAGATACCAAAGATTGATCCAACGCTCAAATTGACATCTACCAGTGATGATCCATCGAGAGGGTCAAAGGCGATGAAATACTGCCCCTCTTCATTGAGAAGCATCGGATGTTCTTTCTCCTCACTGGCAATGGTGTGAACACTCTTGATATGGCTTAGTTCTTCTTCGATGATGAGGTCACTTTGAATGTCAAGCTGTAGCTGTGTCTCACCTGAACTGTTTTGCTCTTGGGAATAGCCGATATCTTTGACATCGATAGCGTGCTTAATGCGAATGGCGCTTCGCTCAATTGCTTCTAAAATTTGTTTCATTCAATTACCTTTGCGTGTTTTAAAATCCAGTTGATTACCATATCCGTATTATTGAGGTCGAGTACATCAACGGAGGCGGGAAGAGGGTAGTTCGTGATAGTGACGGTATGATCGATTGCCAAGGCATTCATAAATGGAAAATAGTCTTCATCTATGGAGTTGCGAAAGATACTGATACGAGGAAGCGGAAGAGTTTTGAGTCCTTCAACCAAAAGGACATCAAACTCACCAAACATATCGATCATATCATCAAGCTCTTTGTGGCGTTTTGAAAAGTACGTAGTACGCGTAGGTGATGTAACGATTACTTCGGCTCCTGTGTCGCTGAACTTGTAACTGTCTTTACCGGGAACATCTAGAGTGGCTTTATCTTTGGGATCATTTTTGATGATAGCCACTTTGAGTCCCATCTCATGTATCATCTTGCGTGCTACTTTGAGAATCAGTGTTGTTTTGCCACTGTTGGAGGGGCCTGTAAATGCTACTGCTAAACGTTTTTTCAAAAAATAGCCTCTATAAATGCTTTTATCTAAATAATAGACAACATTATAACAACTTTACCCAAACAGAATAGGGGTTTTAGAGTTTTTTACATCGTGAATTAGTGAATATCATTGAATACTCTGCAATTTCTTAATTATCATAAGACTTTTTTTCGTTAAAATTAACCTATGAAAAGCTTTTTCCCTTTTATCATCACCATTTTTTTTGCTATGGTTCACTATTTGGCCTATACCCGTGTTATCTCTCGTCTGCATGTTAGTATTCGAACAAAAAGAGTTTTAAAATATCTATTGATCTTGAATGTATTCGTCATCATGGGCTACCTTCTAAGCCGTTATACCCTTAGCCCGCCTAAGTATCTCTATTTTTTACTTTCTCTAGGGATTGGTGTAGGATTTGTCCTTTTTGTGGGGACGATTTTATACGAAGTGCTCCATCTTTTACAGCATTACACCCCATTTGATGAGGAAAAGCGGTATTTTTTTAAACGTACTACTGACATTGGATTTTTAGCTCTTGGCAGTGCTTATATCGCAGCTGCGACACTAGAAGGCTCAAAGGAACCTGTCGTAAAGTATGTCGATGTCAAACAAAACCGTTTTAACGGCAAATCCTACACGATCGCTCAAATCAGTGATATGCACATCGGAGGGCTCATTGATCGAGAATTTGTCTCCAAAAGCGTTCAAATGATCAATAAGCTCAATCCTGACATTATCGTTATAACGGGGGATTTATCCGATGCGCATGTCAATGAAATCAAAGAGGCGATAGACGAACTGCATCATCTTAAAAGCCGCTATGGAACCTATTATATTGTCAGAAATCACGAATATTTTCATTCGCTTGAAGATACTATCGCTCATCTAAAAACACTCAATATTCATGTGTTGGAAAACAGCTCCGTAAAGATTGAAGATTTTTACATTGCAGGGGTATATGATCTTTTTGGATACCGATTCGGGTCATATTTGCCTGATATCGGACAAGCCATGAAAAATATCCCAAGGGATGCATCCACACTGCTCTTGGCTCATCAGCCAAAATACGTAGAGTATTTGGAAGGCTTTACCCCCTCTTTGATCCTTAGTGGCCATACTCACGGAGGGCAAATCTGGCCGTTTGAATATTTAGTCCGATTGGCACAGCCTTACATAGCAGGGCTTTATTCTTTGGATTCAAATCGCCATATTTATGTCAACAGCGGAATCGGATTTTGGGGTCCTCCGATGCGTCTTGGCTCTCAAGCAGAAATCACCTGTATTACGTGGTCATAATTAACTCTACTTCACTATAATATTGAAATTGGATTATGCAAGTACGTGCCCTTGGTATAAAAATTACATTATAGAGGTTTTTTGGAATCGGATTTACGATCTGCTGCAATGCTTATTGCGGCACTATTTTTAGTCTTACTGAACGGTTTTTTTGTTCTATCTGAGTTTGCTATCGTTAAAGTAAGGCGCAGCAAGCTCGAAGAGATGGTAAAACTTCGCAAACCTAATGCTTCTTTAGCACTCAAGATGTCAAACTCGCTTGATACCTATCTTAGTGCTACTCAATTAGGAATCACCCTCTCTTCCCTTGCTTTGGGTTGGATCGGTGAACCTGCATTGGCGAAACTCATTGAACCTGCATTTACCTATTTCTTTGGCAACAATCCCGTATTGTTGCATACGGTTAGTTTTACCATCGCATTTACGGCTATTACTTTTTTACACGTTGTTTTCGGTGAACTTATTCCTAAGTCCATTGCCATTGCTAAAGCGGAAACGATGGCGTTGATCATTGCTAGGCCTTTATACATTTTTTGGCTTTTGTTCTATCCGCTTATTCGTTTTTTCGATATTGTTGCTGCGTTTTTCGTAAGAAAAATGGGAATTTCTCAAGCGTCTGAACATGAAATGGCTCACTCAGAAGAAGAACTTAGAATCATCGTTAATGAAAGTTTTAGAGGCGGTTATATTGATTCAATAGAGAGTGAAATTATTAAAAATGCGGTTGATTTTTCTGAAACAGTTGCACGAGAGATTATGACCCCAAGAAAAGATATGGTTTGCATCAATTCAGAAAAGTCGTTTGATGAGAATGTACTGCTCATTACAACAACGCGATACACTCGATATCCTTATTGTCATGGCGGTAAAGATAACATCAGCGGAATGATTCATACCCGTGATTTGTTGAATAGTGCTTTGATGCATCAAAGCGTCGATATGTCACAGTTGGTCAGACCAATTATCATGGTCCCTGAAAATGCTTCAATCTCCGATATCTTGACAAAAATGAAGAAAGAACGTATCCATATCGCTTTGGTTGTGGATGAATATGGCGGAACATCGGGATTGCTGACAATGGAAGACATTCTCGAAGAGATTGTCGGTGATGCGAGCGATGAACACGATAGCAACAGTGAAATGATTCGTCAAATTGATGATAACACTTTTGAATTCGACGGAATGGTCAATCTTGAAAAGTTGAAGAGATTATGGATGTCATTTTTCACGAATCACAGCAATCGGTGACGATTGGAGGAAGAGTCTTCAATCTTATCGGAAGATTACCAGAAGTCGGTGATGTCACAGATGACGGAATCTGCAGTTATGAAATTTTGGAGATTGATAGCAAGCGGATAAAAAAGCTTGTATGTAAAAAACATGGGATTCAATGAATCCCATCACGTAAACAAAAAGGTTACTAGATAATGTCAAAAAGTGTCAAGGCTGCATTAATCGCTAATGGGATTATTGCAACAGCCAAAGGGATTGCAGCGTTTTTTACAGGGTCAGCTTCGATGATGGCAGAAGCGATTCACAGTACGGCAGATTGCGGAAATCAAGCACTCGTTCTCGTAGGACAACGACAAGCGGCACGGGGAAGATTGGAGGCGCACTCATTTGGTCAGGGGAAAGCCAACTTTTTTTGGTCGTTTGTTGTTGCTGTTGTATTATTTTTACTCGGTGGATTGTTTTCAGTGTATGAGGGGATTCATAAAATTATGCATCCAGAACCGATTCAAAACCCGTGGCTTATTGTAGGGATCATTATTTTGGCTGTAGTTTTAGAGGGGGGTGCATTAAAAGTTGCACTCCAAGAGAGCGGTACAAAATTAAAAGACATATTCAAAACCATCAAAAAAAGTTCTTCTTCTCATATTCTTGTTGTGCTTATTGAAGATTCGGGTGCTTTGGTAGGGCTTTTTATCCTCACAATCGGTCTTGTGCTCTCACTTTATGTTGATCCGATTTTTGATGGAATTGCCGCGTTTATGATCGGTATTTTACTTCTCACTCTCTCGACAGTTTTATTTATTGAGTTAAAAAAATTAATTATCGGTGAGAGCCTTGATCGAGAAACCATTCGAGAGATCAAAAATCTTGTCAAAGAAGAATCCAATGTATTGGTTCATATTAACTCGCAGTATGTTTATTGGATCAGAGGAAGTGTTGCTTGTCATCTCGATGAACGTCAAAGATGAAAAACTTGGGTCTGAAATCGAGCAGGACATCAAAGAACTGAAACACAAGCTCCAAAAAAGATTTGAAGAGCATAAGCTTCACATCTATATCGATGTTTTTGAGTTCTAGAAGATCTTGTTGTAGGAATTTGTGGTTACTTACGGAAGCAGGAGCCCAATAAAAAAATAACGCTGTTGCACTTGATTGTTGAATGGGCGTTAAAAAATGTTGGTTGCGGGAGCAGGATTTGAACCTACGACCTTCGGGTTATGAGATTGTTCACTTAGGATGTGATATATGCTCAGAACTCCCTATCTGGTGAAGATCTAGCGAATTCTAATGATATAATAAAAAAACACCATTTAAAAATAAAAATACCCCTCGTGCGAAGGCCCTGCGGTCTTTGCACGCTTTAAGCAATTTCAATTTACTTCAACAAAGTTGGCACAAATTGACACAAAAAAATTATGATAATCTTGTTATAAAGCGAGATGAAGAAATCAAAAATATACGCGTGTCACATCGTATCTTTTATTATTGTCCGATCACTATATTGTAAAGATGCGTAGAGACTGGCCACAATTATTGAATCCTCCATTTAAGTTATGTATTTTGTCGAAAAACCTCAAATTTTAGTATTCGTATATTGCATCATTCGGACAGTATTTTTCGTATAGTTTTTTATTACTTTTCACTGGTTAAATCAAGGGAATGGGATAGTAAACGAAATATATTAGAGACTGTGAAAGAACTTTCTAAAAGTAACTTGAAATACTTGCATAAAGTAGCATCTAGATTCCCCTAAATTCACCTGTCTTAAACCTTTAAAATGCTACAATTTTCCCACTAAAACACCTAT
>JAMCPS010000061.1 GCA_023379705.1 Campylobacterota bacterium | reverse complement strand
ATATTGCTGTCTCTATTCAGATTTGGAGCGTTTTTGTACAAATTATTCAAATCAATGGTTTTAGATATGATTTTTCGGATTTCAAAGCTAAATCAGTCTGAAATTTATAGAGTTCTTTCACAGTCTCAGTAGTTATTCGTTATATACAAAATTATTTCGCCCTCTTAGAGATGAAATATGTTAATCACGCAACAATTCATATTGTCTAAACCGTTATCGTTACTTGTAGAGCTTGTATGGAGTTTTTAGTGAGATGTAGATTCGCATCTGTCATTCAGAGCCATGTTCTACAAGCAGCCTAACAAATGGGATATGGATCATTTACATGTTGATGAGTGTTTATGCTGGATGTATTGGAATAAGTATAGATTTCTTGCGGAGTTTGAATGTTGGATAGTTGAAGGTAAAAATACGTCCCGTACCTAATTCCGTACTTTGGATAATTTGTGATAATTCTTAAGTGAGTTAATATTTGCTAGAAGTGGCTATTTTAGGGGGTTTTAACTGGTTGCGGAAGCAGGATTTGAACCTACGACCTTCGGGTTATGAGCCCGACGAGCTACCGGACTGCTCTATTCCGCGATAAAAAAATGTGGATGGGGTAGGAGGACTCGAACCTCCAATCTACAGTACCAAAAACTGTTGGCATACCATTTGCCTATACCCCAGTGGGTTCTCTTTTAAGAGGCCGAAATTATAGATTCTTTTGCGAAAATTGTCAAGAGCTTTACGCGTATTTTTGAAAAAAAGTGATTAAATTGGAATGTGAGAGCTTTTTAACCCTATTTGACTATAATTATCGTTAAATATATACTAAATTTAAAGAGATTATGATGTCTGCAATGAAACGTGTGTTAGATGCTATTGAAGAATTCAAAAAAGGGCGTATGGTCATCATGGTAGATGATGAAGACCGTGAGAATGAAGGTGACCTTGTCTATGCGTCTGTATTTTCAACTCCCGATCATGTAAATTTTATGGCTACACATGCAAAGGGACTGATTTGTGTTGCGATTAATCCTACAATAGCCAAGAGACTCAATTTGGAGCCGATGATAAAGTCCAACTCGTCTATGCATGAAACCGCCTTCACGGTCTCTGTGGATGCCACTGCTGCAACTACTGGGATTTCGACAGCAGAGCGCGATATGACGATCAAGATTTTGGGTAATCCCATTAGTCAGCCCTGCGAGCTTGTTATGCCGGGGCATATTTTCCCATTGATTGCAAAAGAGGGTGGCACCCTTGTTCGTATTGGGCACACGGAAGGGTCTGTTGATCTATGCCGATTGGCGGGACTTGCAGAATCGGCTGTAATATGTGAGATCATGAAAGAAGACGGCTCTATGGCGCGTCGTGATGATTTGGATTTATTTGCGCTAAAACATGATTTAAAAACGGTTTATATCTCTGACATTGTTGAATATCGTCTTGCTAATGAGATTTTGGTGAAAGCCACTTGCGAAGAAGAGATAGAATTTTTTGGGGTAAACGTAAAAAAATATCTTTTTGAAGATCATCAGGGGGATGAACATACAGCCATTGTTTTTTATAAAGCAGGAGAAACCTCCAATGTACGTGTTCATAATGTCATTCCTGATATTGATTTGTTGTTGAATCAAAATCGCTATATTCAATTGATTGATTCGATACATTATCTCAAACAAAACAGCGGTGTATTGCTTTTTATCAATAAGCCTAATAACAGTAATGGAAGCATGAAAGAGTACGGAATCGGAGCGCAGATTTTAAAAATTTTGGGTGTTCGTCATATGCGGCTTTTAGCAGATAATAAAAATACAGAATTTTCTGCACTCAATGGGTTTGGACTGGATGTTATGGAGATTATTGATCCTACGAAAGAGAATTAACTCTTTCTAGCGGGCTGTATTGCACTTGCGTATGGTTTGATATCCTGGCGCAGCTGGTTGTGGTGTAGATCCCAATGCAGTACCAAGTGCCGCTCCTCCTATCGTAGCCGCTGTTTTTCCACTGCCGCCTCCGAATTGATGCCCAATAACACCTCCTATAATACCACCAACAATAGCTCTGTATAAGTTCGGAGATTCATTCACAGTATTTGGAATCGGCACTTGCTCATACCAACACTCTTCTGAGCCACCAAGAGAACTTGGAGGAATGGTGTAGTTTTCTTGTTGGGTATTTTGAACAGGAACATATTCGATACCATCGATAATGACACTTGAGGGAGACTGGGCATGGATCAGTGTTACCAAAGTGAGTATGGGGATTAGTGTGTATTTCATAGGTCTTACCATCCTACTGAGGATTTTGAAGTTACTTTGCGAATCTCTTTTTCGTCAGCCCATAATATTTCTCCTGATTGAGGACTTACCAACTCGAGTGATACATTGTAATAAACATCTTTGACGTCGTCATTCGCCTTTTTAATAGAACGGACGTTGCCCGTAATGATATAATCAGAATCGGCCATTGCTTTGTTTTCTTTATTGGCTGTAGCAGATGCCGTGAGTTCACGCTCATCTTTGACCTGATTGAGATTGGCGGTATCTGCTAAAAAGCGAACTTGCCCTGATTTTAAAAGTTTGATACGGATTTTATCGGTAATGGCTTTGGTGTCAATGTGCTCATAAGTGAGGTTATTGACCGAACGCAAACGTACTTTTGGGGGCTGCGGTGCCTTTGCAATGTAGCGTGACTCTAAAAGTGACTGTGTTAAGCTTTCTGCTGTTGTTTGAAGATCTGTGGAACCAAAATCCGCAGTAACGGTTTCTACGGCTTTCGCATCACCGTATTTGACATCTGATTGGTATCCGAC
>JAMCPS010000060.1 GCA_023379705.1 Campylobacterota bacterium | reverse complement strand
AAGCCAATATGGATCAGTTGTGTACTCTCATCGACAGCGGTGTCAATACTCCCGGATTTGTGTATGAGCGAGCCACACAAGAAGCAAAAGACCTTTTTAATACTGCTGATCTCATTATCGCCAAAGGGATGGGAAATTATGAATGTCTAACCCCAACCGTTCGTGCAAATATCTGTTTCTTACTCAAAGTGAAATGCTCCGTTGTTTCCCGCTCATTGGGACATGAAATAGGTTCCATTATCTGTAAGATAGACTAAGTTATACTTCCACCACTATTTAACGGAGACTTTTTATGATTACCTTTGGCGATATGCTTTTAAAATTGCAACAATTTTGGAATGAGCAAGGTTGCGCGATCGTTCAGCCCTATGACATTCCTGCGGGTGCAGGAACGTTTCATCCCGCCACTTTTTTACGTTCTCTTGACTCTCAGCCGTGGTCTGTGGCCTATGTCGCACCTAGCCGTCGTCCAACCGATGGACGTTACGGCGAAAATCCTAACCGTTTGGGCAGCTACTATCAATTTCAAGCCCTCATCAAACCAAGCCCTGAAAATATTCAGGAACTTTATCTCAAAAGTCTCGAGTATCTGGGGCTAAATCTCAAAGATCATGACATCCGTTTTGTCGAAGACAATTGGGAATCTCCGACACTGGGGGCATGGGGTCTGGGCTGGGAAGTGTGGCTTAACGGCATGGAAGTGACTCAGTTCACCTATTTTCAGCAAGTGGGAGGTATCGCGTGTGATCCTGTTGCGGTTGAAATCACTTATGGAACCGAGCGTTTAGCCATGTATCTCCAAGGTGTTGACACGGTATTTGACATCGTATGGAGCGAAAACCAATATGGCAAGACACTGTACCGAGACATCCACAAAGAGGGTGAAATCCAGTTCAGTAAATACAACTTTGAGATCGCCGATACTGCAATGCTGTTTGCCGAATTTGAAGCAAAATCAGCGGAATGCAAACGATGTCTCGAAGCTGAGTTGCCACTACCTGCTTATGATTTATGCATGATGGCGTCGCATACGTTTAATACCCTCGATGCGCGTAAAGCGATCTCCGTAACCGAACGTGCCAACTACATCCTCAAAATTCGAGAGCTATCCAAGGGATGCGCAGAGCTGTATAAATCTCAAGAAGCCGAGCGAATTTTACGCGTTAAAGCGTAATTTGGCATTTTGACCCTCTAAAACTTCTTCTTTTGTGATTGTGCTACAATCGCACCATGCAAACACTCATCGGCCAAATCGATAAAATCATCTATGAAAACAGCGGCTTTTTCATCGCCGCACTCAAAAGCGGTGAAAAAATCAGTGCCCACTATTATGAAAGCGAAGTCGAAAATCTCCTCAATGCCGCCATCACCCTCAAGGGCGAGTGGGAAGTGCATAAAAACTATGGCAAAACCTTCAAAGCCGAATCTCTACTGGTAAATCAAAACGAACTTTTTTTCTTCCTCAACCGTGTGGTCAAAGGATTTACCAAAAAACTCACCGCAGAACTGATCGAGAAGTACGGGCAAGAAGGGCTCATCGAAATACTGGAAAACGGCATCGAACGCCTCATGGAAATCAAAGGAATGAACGCCAAGCGTCTCGAAAAGCTCTCCAACGGATGGAAACAGTTTCGTTCTATGCGGCTTTTGGGTGAATTTCTCGCTCCCTATGGTGTCACACCCACACTTTTGCGATTGATTGCCACAGCCATGAAGGGGATACAAGAGCCTATTGACGTGATTAAAAAAAATCCCTACGGCCTCATGTCCATCAACGGTATCGGATTTAAAAAAGCCGATGAAATCGCTCATCAAATGGGAATCTCTCATCACGATGAACGCCGCATCCAAGCTGCGATGGAGTACACCCTAAGCGAGTATTGCGATGCCGAGGGAAACAGCTGTATCTCCCAAGACATCCTCTATAATAAACTCGATTTACTTTTAGAACTCAATGACGAAGAGATCTACGGTCACGCGCTAGAAGACCGGATTCGCGAAGATAAAATCATGCTTCTTCCAAGCGGAAGACTTTCCCCCTCACGACTGTACCAAGCCGAAAAAGTACTTTTTGATCAATTTGTCTGTCGTGGAAAAACCAAAGGAGAAGTGATCTGCAAGGATTTGGAGAGTTTTTTATCTGAACACTCTCTGACTCTAGGTGATCAACAGCGTACAGCGCTCGAACAAATCAATACAGGTGTCGGACTGCTGTTTCTCATAGGCTATGCGGGAACGGGAAAAAGCACGACTGCCAAAGCACTGCTGGATCTGCTCGCACTGCGTATGGACCCCTCACTCATCATGACCTGTGCGCTGAGTGGTATCGCATCACAACGCATCCGTGAGCGCAGCGGATATGCCAGTGGTACCATCCAAAGCTTACTCGTAAAATTCGAGTCCCAAGATACCATGCCCTACCAAGTGATGCTTATCGACGAAGCATCCATGATCAACTCCACCCTTTTTGCAAGACTCATGATCAAAATTTCTGCCGATGCCGTTGTGATCATCGTAGGTGATGACGCACAGCTTCCTCCCATCGGCGCTGGCAATCCTCTCACCGATGCCATCGCTCTAAAACTCGCTCCTACGGTCATGCTCACTCAAATCTATCGCCAGCATGCCGAACAGGCCATTGCCCTCATTGCCAACGATGTCCGTCAGGGAATTATTCCGCCCTACCAAAAAAACTATGAAGACTTTACTTTTATCGGAGTCGATATTGCGAATCGGCATGCTCTCAAACGCTCACTCAGTGCAAATGAATTTGATGAAGTCGTCAAAACCAATGCTCATAATATCTTGGCTTCCATCGCGCAAGTAACCCTCGAATATTTACCCGATTCGCGCGCAAAACTTTTCGATAAAAGAATACGCGAATACCTAAGTGCATTTCAAGTCATCTCTCCTATGCGTGGGCATGCACTGGGAGTCGACAATCTCAATATCCTGTTGCAAGAGTACTTTAATCCCAATCCAAAGAAAAAAGTCAAAACCCATAAAGGGGAATATCGACTGCTTGACAAAGTAGTTCATACGAAAAATGAAAACATGCCCTCTTATACCACTGAACAGTTCAAAGAGGGGGGAGACCCTGCTGAGCGCAGAATCTTCAACGGAATGTGCGGCCTTATTTTCAGACTCGATGAGGACGATGAACTGTGCCATGTTTTCTATCCCAATGAAGAGATTGTCGTGCAGTACAAATACGAGGAACTCAATAATCTACTCAGTCTCTCTTATGCGCTAAGTGTCCATAAAGTGCAAGGGATGGAATACGATACCGTCGTCATGGTGATGAGTTTTTCTCACCTCATCATGCTCAACACCAAACTGCTTTATACAGCGATCACGCGTGCCAAGGGGCATTGTTACATCGTCGGAGAATCAGGGGCATTTGAAGCATCGTGCAGACGGCTGGAACACACTAACCGCCATACGGTGATGCAAGAACTGTAACGGCAATGTGATGAAATTTTGCTACAATAGTGCATATAAAATCATTCCAAAGGAATAGCAATGAAAATATTTGTTTTATCCACTCTCGTAGCCAGCGCTCTAATCGCAGGCTCCCTGCAAAGTGAAGCACAAAAAGCAGGTTTAAAACCAATCCCGGCTTCTAAAACAGCACTCACCAAACTGACTTCAAACCCAAAGAATCCTACAACAACTGCTAAAGTTGAATTGGGGAAAATGCTGTATATGGACCCCCGTCTCTCAAAAAGCGGTCTAATCAGCTGTAATACCTGTCACAATGTTGGCTTGGGAGGAAGCGACGGAATGAGCGCAGCGATCGGCCACAAATGGACAGCAAATCCCCATGGTCTTAGTTCACCAACCGTCTACAACGCCGTATTTTACAGCCAGCAATTTTGGGATGGGCGTTCTCCACACCTAGAAGATCAAGCGCAAGGTCCTATTCAAGCAGGTCCTGAAATGGCAGCACCAAAAGAGCACGTAACCGGTGTCGTCAATTCCATTCCTCAATACGTCGCAATGTTCCAAAAAGCGTATGGCAAAGATGTCAAAATTACCTTTGAAAAAGTAGCTGATACCATCGCTGTTTTTGAACGTACCTTGGTTACCCCATCACGCTATGATGATTTCCTCAACGGAAATGCAAAAGCGCTTACGACTCCTGAGAAAAAAGGGCTTAAAACCTTTATCTCTAAAGGGTGTGCAACCTGTCACAATGACATAGCGTTGGGCGGAACGATGCAGGCGTTTGGTGTAACCGGTAAATACAAGCACATGAATGTTGGCGATTTCAAAGGGGATAAAAACGGTATGGTGCGTGTTCCGACATTGCGTAACATTACTCAAACTTCTCCCTATTTTCACAATGGCCAAATCGCTACTCTTGGCGAAGCGATCAAAGAAATGGGACGTATTCAGCTTGGAGTTTCTCTAACCGATGAAGAGACAGCCTCTATCGAGACTTTCCTAAAAGCATTGGATGGACGTAAACCAAACATCACTTATCCGATGTTCCCCGCTTCAAACGCAACGACTCCTAAGGTAGATGTAAACTAATTATTCTGATTCCCTTCGGGGAAATCACTCACACTCAATTCCCGCAAACTCTTTTTGATACTTTTCACATTCACTTCTAGGTATTTGCAAAACTCGCGGTTTTTTATTGGGATCAAACCAATGAATGAGCTCCAGTAACGGCTCTTCATCCATCGCCGTACATCCAGCTGTAGGACGCTTGTTGGGATGATTCAAATGGAAAAAGATGCATGAGCCCCGACCGCTAAGACGTTCACCATTATAATTGATCACGGCCCCGTTACGGTACACCGCATCGTTACGACGCATTTGCTCAAAACTTTTCGGAGGATTTTCGGGATTCAAATATCCGATTGTGTTGTATTCGGTATCATTAACATCGTCGATGCAAATAAGTTTATCATCCGCATACCAATACGGCAGTGCAGAATTAGCTTTCGGATCTTCACCAAACGTGGCGGTAATGTCAAAAAGGCCCGCAGGACTTTTACCGTCTCCCTCCCTTTTTAAAGGCTCACGGCCTTGATCCCAACCTAATCCGCTTCGTCCTAATGTTACGTGGACAGGAGCAGAAATAGCTTTGTATGTACTTGATTCTTTCTCATATCTGACCATCATTGCTGATGTAGCATTCATATCATATGAGATCACCACTACAAGCTGCTGTGATCCAAATAACATCGAAGAAAGAATAATAATAATAAAAATTAATGACTTAAATAGTGACATAAAGAGATGGCCTTAGTTCCTTTTAAAGTTAGGTAGTATAGCATAATGAAAAATTCACAAAAGGGATAGCACATGAAGGTCACTGTACGAAAAGCATCCGAAGCCGATACCGTGATTATCTGTAAAGCTTTACTCGAAAGTTCCCGTGCCGGTAAACGGGTCGGTCTTTTTGATTTTGTTTTTCAGACCTCCAATGATGCTTTGCTTTTGGATTATCTAAAACGTCTCACCACTGCACTAACCAAGTGCTATTGTCATTACTCTAATTTTTTTATCGCCGTTTCGGGAGGGGTAAACGTTGGTGCAATTTGTGCCTATGAACCTCGTATCGCTACGCATGATGCGTTTGCTAAAGCCCTCGAAGAGATTGGGATTGATGAGAGTTATCATGAACGCATTGCCGGTTATTTGCTGTGCGAACCTGAGGTAGACAATCAAACATGGGTACTGGATTTTCTGATGCTCGAAGAAGAATTTAAAAGCATCGAAAATTACAAAGAGCTTGTCACTAAAAGCATGCTTCCTGCACGTCTAAAAGGATACCGAAAAGTACAAACGATGGTTGAAATCGGTTCCGTGGAAACAGAACTGATCTATAAAAAATTGGGCTTTACCCTCGTTGATGAAAAAAGAAGCGATTATTACGAAGAGCAATTTAGCCGTGCCGGACTTATGCGCCTGCAAATGATATTGTAAGGATCTTCTATCGAATTTGGATGGTTAGGACTCATTCCCCCTTTTATCGCGATTGTTCTCGCACTTTTCAGTCGTTCTGTTTTTGCGGCCTTGCTCGCGGCTATTGTGATCGGTGAATTTATCATAACAGGATACGATCCCCTAAATACCATCATACTCATGGGTGAGCGATTTTGGAATTTGCTCAACGAACTTTGGGTTCTTAAAACACTTGCTTTTGCTATGATGGTGGGATCCGTTATGACCCTCATCGAGCAAAGCGGCGGAGTTAATAAACTGATACATGAGCTTAGTACCAAACGCTCTTTGGTGAACTCCAAACGAGGAGCATTGATACCCAGTTTCATTGCAGGGATTGTGATCTTTATCGAATCGTCTATCACCTCACTTGTTGCAGGAGCTATCGGGCGACCGTTTTGTGATCGTTTTGGCGTTAGTCGTGCAAAACTTGCCTTCGTATGTGACTCTACCTCTGCCCCTGTATGTTCCATCATTGCCATCAACGGTTGGGGAGCATTGCT
>JAMCPS010000059.1 GCA_023379705.1 Campylobacterota bacterium | reverse complement strand
GAATTATCTGGATATCTTTTCATTGTGGATGGTCAATACACCTGCCCAATAAACTACTCACAATCCCCTTTATTTGGGGAGTGTCCACTTTCTTAATCAATGTTAAACCCCATCTTCGCTAAAATCACTCACTTTATTATTATTTTCACTGGAGAGACCCCTATGAATGAAGCCAAACTTATTTGGATGAACGGCAAGTTGATACCTTGGAATGACGCAAAAATTCACGTCCTTTCTCACACCCTCCACTATGGCAATGGCGCCATTGAGGGGACAAAAGTCTATAAAACCCCCAAAGGGTATGCTATTTTCCGTCTTAATGACCATACTAAGCGTTTGATTGAATCCGCTAAAATGACGCTCATTAATGTTCCCTATACCGTGGAAGAACTCAATAAAGCACAAATTGATCTGATTAAAGTGAATGATTTTACAGGTGAAAATGTCTATCTTCGTCCTATTGTCTATCTTGGATACGGCGTTATGGGAATTTATCATAAAGAAGCACCAGTTGAAGTTTCCATCGCAGCATGGGAATGGGGTGCCTATTTAGGGGAAGAGGGAATGAAGCGCGGTATCCGTCTGAAAATCTCATCCTTTAGCCGTCCAAATAATAAATCCAATATGGGGAAAGCCAAAGCGGTTGCCAACTATCTCAACTCTCAAATGGCAAAATATGAAGCGGTTGAAGCGGGATACGATGAGGCACTGCTGCTGGATGACGAAGGATACGTTGCAGAAGCCAGCGGAGCCTCTTTTTTCATGATAAAAGACGGTGAAATTGTCACTCCTCCTAACGACAACTCCTTAGCATCGATTACTCAAAAAACGGTTATTGAAATGGCCGAGAAAATGGGTATGAAAGTGACTCGTAGACGTATAAGCCGTGAAGAAATTTACATTGCGGATGAAGCATTCCTAACAGGAACGGCAGCAGAACTCACCCCTGTTCGCGAAGTAGATGCCCGCGTTTTAGGGGCAGGTGGACGTGGTCCAATCACTGAAAAATTACAAAGCGGCTATTTTGACATCGTATACGGACGTAATCCTGACTACGATCACTATTTAACCTACATCAACTAAAAAGGCTCCTTATGGCAAGCGATATGAACGATTATTTTCAAAAGAAAAAAAGTGAAAATCAACGAAACAATGATTCTCAAGGACCTAAAATGCCAAAGTTTGATTTCAATATGAACAGTCAAAAAGCGGGGATTTATTGGATAATCGGCGGAGTCCTTTTGTTGCTTATGTTGGCAAAACCATTCGTTATCATCACTGAAGGAGAGCGTGGTATTCTCTCAACCAATGGGAAATATGAAGATCGCGCTCTTATGCCAGGCCTTCATTTTCTCATTCCTGTTATTCAAAAAGTTTATCTTGTGGATACAAAAGTACGCATCATCAATTATGCTGACAAAATTGATCGTGCATCAACTGCCGGTGATGGTATCCTACTCAAACCTGCTATTACCGTTTTGGATAAACGCGGATTGCCGGTCTCTATTGATATAACCGTTCAATATCGGCTTAATGCTGAACTCGCTGCTCAAACGATCTCTAATTGGGGATTCAGCTGGGAAGACAAAATTATCGATCCTGTTGCACGGGACATCGTTCGTAATGTCATTGGCCAATACGATGCAGAAACATTACCGATCATGCGCAATACCATTGCTCAGCAAATCGAAACAGGAATTCGTACCAATATCAATCGCCAAAAAAACGGCCCAGCTAATCTTGAATCAATTCAACTTCGTGAAATTGGTCTTCCTCAAAAAGTAAAAGATCAGATCGAGCGGGTACAAGTGGCTAAGCAAGAAGTTGAAAAAGCCCAACAAGATGTAGAACGTGCCAAGCAAGAGGCATTCAAAAAAGAGACCGAAGCTCAAGGAACAGCGAATGCGGTTACGATTGAAGCGATTGCTCAAGCAAAAGCCAACCATCTCGTAGCCCAATCGCTCACTCCAGGATTGCTTAAACTCGAGCAAATCAAAGTGCAAGGTAAGTTTAACGAGGCTCTCAAAGAAAACAAAGATGCTAAGATTTTCCTCACCCCTGGCGGTTCTACCCCTAATATTTGGCTTGATACCAAAAGCGGTGATAGTCAGAAAATAAGTTCAATAGGCAAATAAGCTATGGATCTGAATCAAATCGACTGGGCAAAGTCTGAGCTTCTCCCCGTCATTGTCCAAGACTCAACTACCCTTGAAGTCTTGATGATGGCTTACATGAACCATGAAGCGCTAGAGTTGTCCCTATCTTCAAAAGTTGCTCACTATTTTTCACGCTCAAAGCAGCGCCTATGGAAAAAAGGTGAGAGCAGCGGGCATCTACAACACATTGAGCGTTTTTTACTCGATTGCGATAACGATACTCTGCTTGTCATTGTACGCCAAGAAGGGGTAGCCTGTCATACAGGCCGTAAATCGTGCTTTTTTACCGATATCGAGTCGGGCGAAACCATCAGTGTTCCTCAAATCGATACAGCATCTACGTACGGAATCATTGATGAACTTTATCATACCATTCTCTCCCGTAAAAATGCCGACCCTGAAACCTCATGGACAGCAAAGCTTTTAAGCAAAGGCGATAATGCCATCCTTAAAAAAGTGGTTGAAGAAGCAGGTGAATTCTCTTTTGCCATTAAAGATAGTGATGAAAATGAAATTATTTACGAATGTGCCGATTTAGTCTATCATGTCCTCGTTGCATTGGGACACAAAAATATTTCTCCTGATCGTATTAAACAAGAGCTGGCTCGCCGATTTGGGATGAGCGGTATTGCGGAGAAGAACACTAGGATAAAATGAAAAAACATGTCATTGACTTTTTACATACATTAAACCTTTATGACTACCTCCTTTTTGGAGGAATCATATTTTTCTTCTTATTCTTACTGATATTATCCATACTCTTGAGACATAAGCAAACCCTTGCTCTCATTCTTGTTATATTGGCCCTTCTTACATTATTAATAGGACCTATTGGCGGCTATATAGCATTGCATGCACTTATGTACAAACACACCATCACACTCACAACCGTTAAAGATCTCACATTTACTGAGGCATTGCTCATCAAAGGAGATATCAACAATACCTCCAAGCAAACGTTCAAAGAGTGCACATTGTATGTCGGCGTTTCCAAAATATCTCCGATCAAACCTCTGAACAAACTTTACCCCTATTTGCCATTTCGCCGACAAACGATTACTATAAAAGGGCCTATTGAACCAAAAAATTCCGAAACCTTTAAACTTCTCATCCAGCCCTTTCATTACACCAAGCCTCACAGCGTGACGGTACTGGGGCACTGCAGATGAGTACTTCTTTTACAATTTGGCATTATGCATCTTTTATTGTCATCTCGGCTATGCTAACATTAGCAATTGTATACACTCTTAAACAAAAAGACTTTACCCAAAAAGGCTTTTTTATCGCCATATACAGCATTGTCGCGTTGACACTTCTGATATCTGCCATCACAGTTATAAATACATACACAAAACAGGTTCTTTTGATGAATGTGAAGAATCACCGTTTTTTGTCTACAGAGTCCATTATCTATACAGGAACCGTTCGAAATACAGGTAATTATGATGTTGGTCAAGTCGAAATTGAAATTGAGATCTTTGATAAAGGGTTAAAAGCACAAAAAGGGGCATCATATCAATCACCCGCATTTAAAGATCATTATAACGATGTTGATATTGGAAAATTTTTCGGATTTAACAAAGCTGAGGAGAAGCCAACCTCTTTAACGATTCGTAAAACAGTAGCAAAGGAATTAAAAGCCAGACAAAGTAAGCAGTTTGCAGTATCAATCCGATATCCCTCATACTTTAGCGGCTACACGAGCAAAGAGAAAGTTATTATACGCTAATATTTAAGCCCAATTTTTTTCAGTGTTTGGTTAATCGCTCGAAATTGCCTGTTTTTATCTTTACACCATTGCGGTGCTATTAAAGATTCATCATCGATTCCCGCGCTGATACGCTGAACACTAACATGTGATGGTTTAGCCTTGAGAGCTTCGCTCAAAACATCTAAATAAAGTTCTTCACCAATAGGAGTAAACTCCCCCCTTGCGTATTCATTAGCTAAAGCCGTTCGTTTTACAACGTACAACGGATGATACTTAACGGAATCAATTCCTAAATCATACGCAGCATACGCTGTTTTTAGCATCATATCACGATCTTCACCCGGTAACCCAAAGATAAGATGGCCGCAGACGTTTAGACCATACTCTTTGGCTTTTATAATCGCATTTTTTACATTTTGACTGTCATGCCCACGATTAATCTTTATAAGCGTTTCATCAAAAATCGACTGGATACCAAACTCTATCCATATTTCTGTCCGTTGCGATAGCTCTCTTAAATATTCGAATGTCTCATCACTAATACTGTCCGAACGTGTCCCAATACTAAGACCCACTACATTATCAAATGTTAATGCTTTTTCATAAAGAGCTTTGAGCGTACTCAGTGGGGCATAGGTATTGGTGAAGCTTTGAAAATAGACTAAATACTTTTGCGTACCATTTTCCAAAGTGAGTTTTTTTGAAAGAGCATCAAATTGCCATTGAAGCTGTTGCAGCTGTTGCTCTAAATGAGGATTTTCTACAGAATCCAAATTGAGAAAAAACCCTTTTAACGGCTTTACTTTATCCAAACTTGGACTAAAAGAATCATTTTCACAAAACGTACACCCACCCTTTGCAACAGTTCCATCGATATTAGGGCACGTAAACCCAGAAATAGATACCGGGACTTTAGAAACTTTGGTTCCAAATTTTTTACTCAAATATTGTCCAAAAGTAAAAATCTGTTCCCGCATCATGAAGCCTTATACGATGTATTTGCCGGTAAAACACGCCGTACAATATTTATCATCATCTGCATTTACACTGCGAAGCAAGGCATCATTGCTCAAATACGCCAAAGAATCGGCTTCAATGAAAGCACAAATTTCTTCATTGGTCATATTTGCTGCGATTAGCTTATCTTTATCAGGCGTATCTACACCGTAAAAACACGGATCGGTTGTCGGAGGACTCGAAATACGCATATGAACCTCTGCAGCTCCTGCTTCTTTGAGCATACGCACAATACGTCGACTCGTAGTTCCTCGAACAATAGAATCATCCACAACAATCAATCGCTTCCCGCGTATAAGATCATTTATCGGTGAAAGTTTCATTTTAACTTTTAGATCACGCATCTCTTGTGTAGGCTCGATAAAGGTACGTCCAATGTAGTGATTACGCATAATTGCCATTTCAAACGGAATCCCGCTTGCTTGCGCATACCCAATCGCTGCGGGAACACCGCCATCTGGAACCGGAACAACCATATCAGCTTCCACTGGCGCAGCAAGGGCCAGCTCTTGCCCCATTGCTTTACGCATCGTATAAACATTTTGATTATACACATTGGAATCAGGACGCGCGAAATAAACATACTCAAAAATACAGTGCTTAGGGGTAGGCTCGTAAACTTTGATCGATTGCGGAGCCTTTCCCTTTTCAAATATAAGTAATTCACCCGGCTCAACATCACGAATAAATTCCGCACCGATGAGATCAAATGCACACGTTTCAGACGCAACGACATAACCATCCCCAACACGTCCAAGACTTAAAGGACGAAAACCAAAGCGGTCACGCATTGCGAACATTTTAGATCGACTTAAAAAGACCAGCGAATAGGCTCCCTCAATCTTTTTAACCGCATCAATAATACGGTCTGTTAAATGCAACTGATCACTTTTTGCGATTAGATGAATTAAATTTTCAGTATCCATGAATGTTTGAAAAATCGCCCCTTTTTTAATCAGGGCATCCCGCACTTCTTTGGCATTGGTCAAATTTCCATTATGAACAATTGCCATCTCCCCAAGATCGTAGCGGGCAAATACGGGCTGTGCGTCTAAAATAGAATCATCGCCAGCCGTTGAGTAACGCGTGTGACCAATTGCCATATTTCCTTTGAGCGTATTGAGCTTTTGGGTATCAAAAACTTGCGTCACCAATCCGCGGTCTTTGATCGTATAGAGCTTTTCACCGTCACTCGTACTAATACCTGCCGCTTCTTGTCCGCGATGCTGCATCGCATGCAACGAGAAATAGGCTAATTTAGCAGCTTCGGCGTGATCAAATATTCCGATAACCGCACATTTTTCATTTAAACTACGCATCCGTGCTCCTTAGGCCAATTCCAAACAATCTGCGATATTATACAGTCCGTTGCCTTTGCCAACCAACCATTTCGCCGCACGAATCGCACCTTTTGAAAAGGTATTACGGCTTGTCGCTGTATGGTGCAGTTCCACAAATTCGCCATCATTGTAAAATCCAACGGTATGACGCCCGACGATGTCACCTCCGCGCAGTGCCATCACTGCAATTTCATCACTGGTTCGTTCACCGATGTTTCCATCACGACCACTAACGCGTACTGCATCCAAATCTAACTTACGTGCTGCTGCCGCAGAATGGGCTAAGGTCAATGCGGTACCGCTTGGAGCATCTTTTTTATGGCGATGGTGCTGTTCTACGATTTCTATGTCAAAACCTTCAAGTGTTTTTGAGGCGGTATGTACAAGCTTATTTAGAAGCGCTACCCCCAATGACATATTGGTTGCGTATAAAATTGGCATCGATTCGCTCGCCATTTTCAACAAATTCATCTGATGAGCATCTAACCCTGTAGTGCCAATAACAATCGGGGTTGGATGATCCATTGCGCATTCCAATAAAAGTTGTGTCGCCTCTGGTAGGGAAAAGTCGATGACAATATCGCACCCTTTAAGCAAAGTAGCCATATCGTTTGTTACCAAAACAGCCGGATCAATCGAAAAATTAAGCTCATCACGCACATAAACCGCACCCAAAGAGATCTCACTCTCATGATGCAAATCATCAATAATGAGTTTTCCGACGCGCCCGCCCGCTCCAAATACACCTACTCTAATCATAGTCATCTCCCGTTCACCATACTAAAACCGTATTGTATCGCCTTAGCGTTTAGCGGTGGCTTATCTTATCAACGTACGCAATTGCTTGCAAAGCTGCTACTGCACCGTCTCCAGCCGCACTCACTACTTGTTTAGGTGCCGCAATACGCAGATCACCTGTTGCATACAATCCTGCAACCGATGTTTTCATGCTAATATCCACAATCACTTCGCCCGCATCATTCATATCACACAAAAAACTGCCATCTTCTTGGATAAGTACTTCATTATTAACATCACGCCCAATAAAGACAAATATTCCTGGTGCATCAACTTGACGCGTAGAACCGTCTTTAAACACAACACGAATCCCTGTTACCCCCATGGCATCACCAATCACTTCTTGAGGAGAGGCATTGAGTATAAGCTCTATATTCGATGTATTTTTTACTCGTTCAATGGTATTTGGAGCAGAACGGAAAGTATCTCTGCGGTGTATTACATAAACTTTAGTGCAAATTTTAGCCAAATAAAGAGCCTCTTCAAGAGCCGTGTCTCCGCCGCCGATAACCGCTACTTCTTTGCCTTTGTAAAAAAAACCATCGCATGTCGCACACGTACTGACACCACGACCAAAGAATTTATCTTCGCCAATAAATCCAGCACGTTTAGGAGTCGAACCTGTCCCCACAATCACACTTTTAGCAGTATTTGTGCTTCCATCCGATTTATGTACAGTGAAAGTGCCATCCTCGTTACGAGAAACTCGTGTCACTTCTGACATTTCATGCTTCAATCCAAAACGCTGACACTGTTCAAGCCATGGAATCATAAAATCCATTCCGCTAAGATTGCGTGCTGTAGCCCCGGGGTAATTTTCAATCTCAGAACTCGAGGTAATTTGGCCTCCAGGCATCCCTTTTTCATACATGATGACATCATCTAATCCACCACGTGTCGTATATAAACCTGCAGTAAGACCTGCCGGTCCTCCCCCAATAATTGCACAATCCAACATATTATGCCCTTTACTTATTGTTAATCAATTATTCGTATCATACACTGTTCGAGTTAATGAATAGCACAAATAAAGTCCATTAAAATCATTTTAGCTTAGGAAAAAGAAAATATTAAAAATAGGAGAGAAAAAGATGCTTTGACCCCAAAGGGCCAAGATACTATAAAAGTGAATTAATCTTGTCAGTGAATGCTTGCTTAGAAGCAGCACCTACCATTTGATCTACCATTTCACCATTTTTGAAGAAAAGAATCGTAGGAATAGAACGGATACCGAATTTAACAGCGATCTCTTGCTCTTCATCTGTATTTACTTTACAGATTTTTGCGATTCCGTCAAAATCGTTTGCCAATTCTTCGATAACTGGAGCGATCATACGACAAGGCCCACACCATGGTGCCCAAAAGTCAACAAGCGCAACGCCTTCTTTTGTAATCTCTTCAAAATTTGATGCCGTTAATTCAACGTATTTGCCCATTTTAGTTCCTTTATTAGGTTTATATTGGGCTATTATAACGCCCCTTGCTTTAAAACTACTTATTACGAAATTCGCATCAATTTTTTCAACTTATTGCTATAAAGTAATATTTTCAATCCATTCTATCCCTTCATCTGAAACAATTAATACGTCGATGCAATAATCACCGTTGAGTTTTTTTTGCTGCAGGTAGGTTTGAAGTGTTCGGATAAGTTTTTGGAGTTTGGAACGGGTAATGTTATTAACAGCGGACTCATAGGTTATACCGCTTTTCACTTCCACAAAATGAAGGACATTCTCTTTGAGCGCAATCACATCAATTTCACCGAAACGATTGTAAATATTTCGATCGATAATGCGGTACCCATGTGATCTTAAATATTCACAGGCATGGTCCTCGGCAATGTTTCCTTTTGCCTTGGTATGCACCCTTAATCCAGATAATCTGGTTTAATAATGTCTACTTTGATTGACTTAAAACGTGCCGTTTTAATCAATTCATCATACTCATCCCCGAATAAAAAGTTTATTTTACTTTTTGCATGGTGAAACGTGGTAAAAAGGGTTCCTTTTTTGACCGTTGTACTTACTTTAACACGCAACGGGGCACTTTGCCCGTATTGGCTTTTAAGTACCACAAAATCTTTGTATTCAAAAAATTCTTCATCCTCGACACTCACAAGCAACGTATCTTCGCTGTGACTGCGGCTGAGTTTATCGCAATGATTGGTTTGAGCGGCATTGTTGTAATGAACCAAGATACGCCCTGTTGTGAGATAATATCCCTCATGCGTCGGAGCGCGCAACAATTCTTCTACTTGGCCGCGAGGCTCATATTGTTTGTAACGAAATGCTCCGATTCCGTCTTTTGTACGAAAATCTTTGAGGTGCAATACCGGAGTATCTTCTTCTTGTATAGGCCATTGCATACCGCGTAAGCGATTAACTTCAAGCTTTTCATAGGTCGCTCCGCCAAAACGTACAGGCGCAGCTATACAGACATCATTCCACACGTCTTTTGAACTTTTGTAACCAAAATCTGTCCCGTAACGTTTTGAAATCTCTGCAATGACTTCCCAATCATCAGGCATCGTTACATTCACGAGTGGCTGAGAAAGGTGTAATCTGCGCTCAGCATTGACATAAACACCCGTTTTTTCATAGGCACTTTTAACCCCGAAAATAATATCCGCAAATTTCGTAATCTCATTGTCAAACAATTCATTAACGATTAAAAGATCGAGGTGTTTGAGAGCAGCATGGATTTTATTTTGATTAGGGTGAATATGGGCAATGTCTTCACCGATATTAAACACCGCTTTGATCCCGCCATCGATCATGGCATTGATCAAATCAGGGGTCATCATGCCGATTTCTTTTGGAGGCTGATAATCGGGAGCGTAATACGGCAGCATTCCCACATCACACGTCCCCTGAACATTGTTCTGTCCACGAAGCGGCATAAGACCAGCACCGCGTTTTCCAATATTGCCCGTAATCAACGAAAGATGGGTAATCGCCATAACCGCATACGATCCGTCTAAATGTTCGGTAATCCCAAGTCCCCAGAAGAAGAGACTTTTCCGTGTAGCGTATTTACGGGCAACAATACGAATTTCTTGTGCCAATGATTCGTATCCTGGAATTTGAAGAAGGTAATCCGGATTGGCATAAGGATCACTCAATATCGATTGCTTGTACCCTTCATATCCCTTGGTGCGACTTGCTATAAACTCGGCATTCACCAAATCTTCGGAAATGATGACATACGCCATCATGTTAAGCATCATAAGATTGGCTTCATACGGGATACTCAAATGGTGTGTTGCAGATTTAGAGAGCTGAATACGGCGTACATCTAAGACTGCCAGTTCTGCCTTATTATCCTTGATCACTTCGAGCATACGATTGGCAACGATTGGATGTCCTTCTGTCGTATTGGATCCCATAACTACCATAAATTCTGTCTCATAAATATCGTCAAAAGGATTGGTTGCGGCACCCTCTCCTATGGTTAATCGCATCCCCTTGAGTGATGGAGAATGGCAAACACGTGCGCAGTTATCGACGTGCGGAGAACCTACTACGTTACGGGTAAAATGCTGAAATAAAAATGAACTTTCACAGCTTGTACGCGCTCCCCCAATGGAAGCAAACGAATGTGAACCGTGTTTATCGGTAATTTCTTTGAGTTTACGTGCCGCTATTTCATACGCACTCTCATAGCTGATTTCATAAAAATCATGGTCAACAGGCTCAAGATAATCCATATCCAAATCCGCAAAAAGTTCTGCATTCTCATTTAAAAAGGATTTGCGTACTCGTGCATTACGCAGACGCTTGGCATTAGTGACAAAGTCCCAACCCTGCTTTCCTTTAACACACAGACGTCCTTGGGAGACTACACCTTCTTCTTTTGCAAAGACTTTAATAATTTTATTATCTTCTATTTCTGCAGAAATATCACACCCTACCCCGCAATAGGTGCAAACGCTGTCGATTACCATCTGATACTTCCCCGAAATTCAGGCTATATGCCCTTTTTAAAATTAGTTAAGTTTACAATCCTATCTCTTAAAAACTGTGGAAGTAGCAATAGCATTTTAATTATTACGTAGAACCTCAACGGAAAAGGATGAAACCTCTTTTTTTTTGCAATGGCCTTCATTATGCGCTTAACTCCAATATCCGTTGAAAGAATAAATGGCATTTTGAATTTATTTTTTTGCGTCATCTCTGAGTCAATAAATCCAGGTAATATGTTCATCACATCAATCCCATGCGGTTTTAACTGATAGCGTAGTCCTTCGGCATAAGCATTTAACGCACGTTTAGAACTACTGTACGCTATGGAGGTTGGCATGGATATCAATGATGCGAGAGAAGAGATAAACACAATCTCCCCCGATTTTTGCTCTATCATTTTTGGGATGATTGCTTCTAAAAGGGCGTGTACGCTTAAAAAATTGGTTTGAAAAAGACGGTGAAAATCCTCAAATGGTGTCACCCCTCCTGAATGTCCTACGGAAATACCTGCATTTAAGATGATTCGATCTATTGGTGTTTGTGCTAATTGGCTTCCAATTGTCTTCATTGTCTCAAAATCATTTACATCTGAAACAATTGTTTCTACTTTAGCACCTCGCACCCTACATTGTGTTGCCACTTCTTTTAGTTTCTCCCCACGGCGCGCTAAGAGAATCAACTCATTGCCGATTGACGCATATCCAAGTGCCAAATGTTTTCCTAAACCGCTGCTAGCTCCCGTGATGACTATGCGCATTTTCCCTCCAATAAGTGAATCTTAGCTATAATTATACCCATGAATGAAACACTAAAAATTGGAGAAATCAATCTCCTTACTATCGATCGCGATACGACACCTGGTCTTTTTTTAAAAACCATGGATGATAGCGATGTCCTTCTACCTAACCAATACGTTACAGATGCTATGCACATAGGCGATACGCTCGAAGTGTTCGTCTATACCGATAGCGAAGATCGTCCCGTTGCGACAACTGCAAAACCAAAAGCAATGCTAAATGAAATCGCCTTTTTAGAAGTAGTTGATACTAGCTCTATCGGTGCGTTTGTTAACTGGGGATTGCCTAAAGACCTCTTTGTCCCTCGTGCACTTCAAAAACGTCCGTTTAGCGTCGGCGAAAAACGTATTATACGTATCGTCTTAGATGAACGCACCAATCGTCTAGTGGGAACTGAAAAAGTCAGCAGTGCCCTGATCGACGCACCTAAAACTTTTTATCCAAATACTCCCGTAACGTTTATGATTATCGCTAAAACGCCATTAGGCTTTAAAGCCATCGTGGATAATAGCTATGAGGGTATGCTTTATAGCAATGAAATCTTTGAGACCCTTCGTGTCGGGGATGTCAAAAACGGTTTTGTAAAACAGCGCCGTGAAGACGGTAAGCTTGATCTCTCACTGCAGATGATCGGTAAAGCCAAGGCCGGTAATGCGGCTGTAAAAATTCACGATATGCTCCAACAAAACGGCGGAATGCTTCCGTACAATTACAAAAGTGATGCGGAACTTATCCAAAAAACATTCGGGCTGAGTAAAAAGAATTTTAAAAGTGCGCTCACCGAATTAGTAGACAATAATAAAATAACCATCAAGGAGAACGGAATCTATGGGATTTAGACCAAAACATACCGCATTTACCCATCTAGTAGCACGCCGTATCAGCTATATAGAAGGTGATAAGCTTATCAATCTTGTAAGTTACAACCGTGATACTAACGCACTGGAAGTCACCATTACTGAAAATGGCGAAGTTCGAACCGATACTGCATTTCCATTTGCTCACTTGCCTAAAAAAGTGAAGCAACAACTCAATCCATTACAATAACTAAAAGGAAACCAATGACACAATTTAAAAACGTAACTGCTGACAAAAAGGCCAATATCTATTTTGATGGAAAAGTAACCAGTCGTACACTGCACTTTGAAGACGGAAGCATGAAAACACTGGGGATTATGTTACCAGGTGAGTATACGTTTAACACAGGGGATAAAGAGATCATGGAGATCATGAGCGGAGAGATGGAAGTTCAGCTTCCAGGTTCAGAAGATTGGATTACCATTAATGGGCCTGAGAGCTTTGATGTTCCCGCCAACAGTGCTTTTCATCTTAAGGTCAACACGATTAGCGACTACTGCTGCAGCTTTATTAAATAAGTTGCCTTTGGGGGATATTCCCCATTATTTCAATTCTACCATCGACATCTCGATAAATCCATCACCTTCATAGTCTTGCCATTTATGCCCTATGACAACCCCGCTTATTTTATAATAGCTGCCCTGCTTTGACTTACTCGTAAACGTTTTTTTCTCTTTCAGAGTATGACATTCACCCGTATTTCCAGTGCTGTTACACACCAATGCCTCATCTTTTGTTTCAAAGCGAATCGGTTTCATCGTCTTCAAACTCTCATCATTCTCAGGATTATTGTTTGATTCTAACTTTCCGTCTATCAGCCTCAAAAGCAGGGTTCTGGATTCTTTGTCCCCCTGCTTTGCAGACGAGGCCAGCCACATCATCGCAAACTGTTCATTTTTTTCAATCCCACGCCCGCTTGCATACATAAGACCCATGTTGTATTGAGCATCTATATGCCCTTGTATGGCCGCTTTCTCATACCATTTAGCGGCTTGAGATTGATTAACATCCGTTCCAATCCCGCGTTCAAACATGACTCCTGTTTGAAACTGCGCTTCTTTTTCACCGCGCAGCGCTGCGGTATAAGTATTCCAAAATAACTCTGCATTCCCTGCAGCTAATAATTGCATACACAATAGGACTGTATAAAATAAGCTTTTTTTCATTCATTATCTCCATAACGTATCAAAAAAAGTTTATATGGTAATAACCCCAAAGGGATTATTTGTAACGATAGGTTATTCGCCCTTTATCAAGACTGTATGGAGTGAGTTCAATTTTCACTGTATCACCCGGCAAAATCTTGATGTAATGCATACGCATTTTTCCAGCTATGTGACACAAAATAACGTGTCCATTTGGCAACTCAACACGAAAAGTTGCATTTGGTAGAGCCTCAACAATCTTTCCGTCTACTTCGATGACATCATCTTTTGCCATAAAAATTTCCTTTATGAAATGGATAAAATTTCAGCTCTACCGTTGATTATCGCAACCGTATGCTCGTAATGAGAGCCTCTTAGCCCATCTGTACTTACCACATCCCAACCATTGGCCAGAATTTTGGAAGCCCCTTCTTTTTGACAAATCATCGGTTCTAAACAAAAAACCATTCCATTCTTGATTTTTGGACCCGCTTTAGGATTAGGCGCATCCAAATAATTAGGAATCTCCGGTTCTTCATGTGGCTTTTTACCGATGCCATGTCCGCAAAAATTTCTTAACGGCACGAAACCGCGAGAAAGAATAAATTTTTCCATTGCATGTGAGAGTTCTTTAAAATGCATTCCATCACGTATGATCTCTATGGCATGATAAAGAGTATCTTTCGCACAGGCAATGAGGGCTTCATCAACAGCAGAAACTTTTCCAATTCCTACCGATATCGCCGCATCTCCAAAATAACCCTCTTTTTCCGTCCCAACATCAAATCCGATAATATCCCCTTCTTGTAAAATATAATCAGAAGGGATACCATGAATAATAACATCATTAAGAGAAGTACAAACAGCATTTGGAAACCCATAGAGCCCTTTAAAAGAAGGTCGTGCACCCTGAGATCGAATATAATCCTCACCCATAGCATCTAATTCTTTTAAAGAAATACCAGCTTTAGCATTGTGAGCCAATAGCTCTAACGTACCACCAACTATTTTGTTAGCAGCGCGCAGTTTTGCTATCTCCTCAGGTTTGCGAAGCGCAATAGCCATATTAGAGGCCAACCGCGCTAAGGGTTTGATATTTACTCATGTACACTTGTGCTTCAATACGTCGCATAGTATCAAGTGCAACTTGTACCACGATAAGCACTGCCGTCCCTCCGAAGAAGAATGGAACTCCCATCGCTTTAACGATTACCCATGGCAAAGTTGCAACAAGTCCCAAATAAATTGCACCACTGAATGTCAAGCGGCTAGCCGTTTCATTCAAAAACTCTTTGGTAGATTCACCCGGACGTACACCAGGGATAAATCCACCTTGACGTTTAAGGTTATCCGCAATATCTTTCGCATTAAAAACAATTGACGCATAAAAATAAGCGAAAAAGACCACAAACAAAAATTGTAAAAAGTTAAAGAAATAATGACTCGGATTCAAGAAATCAGCAATAGATTGAATTGCCGGATTCGTACTGCTTGATAGAACCGTGACTGGAAACATCAAAATAGCCGATGCAAAGATAACCGGGATAACTCCAGAAAGATTCACCTTTACCGGAATGTAGTTCATGACCCGCTTATTCTGGTTTTGTAGCATAGTCTTTTTAGCATAGGTAACTGGGATACGACGCTCACCCAATTCTACATAAATAATGACTAAAATCGTTACAGCTATCAATGCAAGTATCGCTATAATCGAAATAAAACTCATTGAACCCGTATTCACCATAGTAATGGCTTGTGAAATAGCACTTGGGATTGCCGAAACAATACCTGCAAAAATAATCAAAGAGACACCGTTTCCAATACCGCTTTGAGTGATTTGCTCACCAATCCACATAATCAACATTGTACCAGCCAACATCGATACCGTTGCCAGTATCATAAAGGTTGTATGATCGACCAAAATTGCACTACTGCCGTCTTTTCCGGTCATATTTTCTAAACCTACACTTACACCAATTGCCTGAACAATTGTTATTGCAATTGTCGCATAGCGAATAATTTGCATGTATTTGACCATACCATCACGCTCTTTTTTCATTTGAGCTAAAGTGGGAAAGGTTGCTGCTAAAAGTTCCATAATAATTGATGCAGTGATGTAAGGCATAATACCAAGAGAGATAATAGAGAGACGTTCTACGGCATTTCCGCTGAACATATTAAATAGACCCAGTGCATCTGCTTTGTGGGTATCAAAAAAAGCAGCAATTACAGCAGTGTCAACACCCGGTACTGGCACGTATGCCAATAGTCGGAACACAAAGAGAAAACCGATCGTTATTAAGATCTTGTTTACAAGCTGTTGGTTCACTTAGTTACCAGTTGTTGTAACGTTTTCGTCTTTGATTTTGCTAGCTAAATCTTTGGCACTTGCGCCTACCAATTTAACTTTTACAACCGATTTTTTCAAACGGTGTACGCTACGGATTGTTTCCATTGTGATTTCAGTAAGCGCTGCTACTTCTTTCGCTTTTTCAACATTAATAACGGTAGGTTTAATCACGCGTGATGTAAACCCGATTTTTGGCAAACGGCGAGCAAGAGGTTGCTGTCCACCCTCAAAGTTACGTTTTTCATTGTAACCTCCACGAGCTTTTTGACCTTTGTGACCTTTACCGGCAGTTTTACCCGTACCACTTGCGTGACCACGCCCAATACGCTTACGGTTCTTTGTAGAACCTTCGGCTGGGGTTAAATTTTCGAGAGACATACCTTATCCTTTGATACGTGAAAGCGCATCGATTGTTGCGCGAACCACGGTGTTTGGATTGTTTGAACCCAAAGATTTCGTAAGAATATCTTGGATTCCAGCAAGCTCAAGAACAGGACGAGTAGCGCCACCGGCGATAACTCCCGTACCTTCAGATGCTGGTTTAAGCAAAATACGACTTGCATTGTATTTTACTTCAATATCGTGAGCGATTGTAGTGCCCTTGATCTTAACTTCAGTAAGATTTTTGAACGCTTCATCTACTGCTTTACGAATAGCATCGGGAACTTCTTTCGCTTTACCAACTCCATAGCCGACGGTACCTTTTTTGTTACCTACAACTACAAGAGCAGTAAAACGGAAACGACGTCCACCTTTTACAACTTTTGTTACACGACCGATGTTTACGATCGCTTCTGAAAATTCTTCTCTATTAATCGGATTCATTCACCAGCCCCTAAAACTTGATTTCATTGGCGCGAAGTGCTTCGGCAAATGATTTTACAACACCGTGATAAACAAATCCGTTACGGTCAAACGTCACTTCATTGATTCCGGCATCTTTTAGGGTTTTAGCAAATACAGCGCCCGCTTTTGCAGCATCTTCGATATTCGCTTTAAGACCCAAAGTTTTTGAGTGTACCGCAGCAAGAGTTACTCCTGCTTCGTCATTAATCGCTTGAGCGCTAATGTAGCGGTTTGAGCGAAATACTGAGATACGTGGCAAAGTCGCGCATCCTGAGATTTTAGAGCGAATACGACGTTTGCGTTGGAGACGCTTAGCCGATTTATTTTTGAGTGTTTTAGCTGTCATTTCATCGCCCCTTATTTCTTAGATGTCTTACCGGCTTTACGCAGGATAGTCTCATCAGAATATTTAACACCTTTGCCTTTATACGGCTCTGGTGGACGGAAAGAACGAATAACCGCTGCAATTTGCCCAACTTGTTGCTTATCAGAACCTTTGATGCTGATAACGTTTTTCTCTACTGCAATGGTAAGACCAGCTGGGATATCAAAAAGAATATCATGGCTGAAACCCAATTGCAGCTTCAAAATAGCGCCTTCAACAGCAGCACGGTAACCAACACCATTGATTTCGAGTTTTTTCTCGTAACCAGCAGTCAAACCAGTGATGATGTTAGCAGCCAAAGCACGGTATGTACCCCAGAATGCACGATCAGCACGAGCGTCAGATTTAGTTGCGAACGTCAAAACGTTATCTTCAAATGTAAAATTACAATTCTCTTTTGTATCAAGAGTATGTGTTAGTGCGCCTTTTGCAAAACTAATAACAGCACCATCAATAGATACTTTAACATCAGCCGGGATAGAAATAGGAAGTTTTCCAATACGTGACATCTTATCCCCTTACCAAATCGTACAAAGGACTTCTCCGCCAACGCCAAGCTCGAAAGCTTTGTCGTTTGGAAGAACCCCTCTTGAGCTACTAACAATAATAGTACCGTAACCGTTTTTGAAACGCTTCAGTTCATCTTTACCTTTGTAAACACGACGTCCCGGTTTAGAAACACGCTTTACTTCGTTAATAACTGTACGACCATTGTCGTATTTTAATACAACATTGATGCTTTTTTTAACGCCGTTTTCAACAACGTTATAGCTCTCAATGTAACCTTTGTCAGCCAAAATGCCGACAACTGCTTCAACCACTTTTGAATGCATCAAAGTAGTTGAATCCAAACGGCGCATTGCCGCATTTCGGATACGAGTCAACGAATCCGAGATTAGATCATTAATCATTTATTTTCCTTATCTAACTATTAGGAGTATCGAGCCGGACTTACCAGCTTGACTTTCTAACGCCTGGGAGTAACCCTTCATTCGCCATCTTACGAAAGCAAACGCGACAAATTCCAAAATCACTGATAACAGAGTGTGGACGACCACAGATCTGACATCGAGTATACGCGCGAACAGCAAACTTCGGTGTACGTTGTTGCTTAGCGATCATTGACTTCTTAGCCATTATTCTCTTCCTTTTGCAAACGGCATACCAAGCATCTCAAGAAGCTTATACGCATCCTTGTCAGCGGTTGCAGATGTTACCACAGTGATATTCATCCCGTGGATTTGCATGATTGAATCGTAATCAACTTCAGGAAAAATCAACTGCTCGGTAAGACCGAAGTTGTAATTTCCGCGACCGTCGAAACCGTTACGTGGAATACCACGGAAGTCTTTCATACGAGGAAGAGATACAGAGATCAATTTATCCATAAAATCATACATTTGAGCACCGCGTAGTGTTACTTTAACACCAACCGGCATGCCCTCACGTACTTTAAATCCTGCAACAGACTTACGCGCAACAACAACTGCTGCACGTTGTCCAGCAATACTACTTATCGTGTCTTGAATGTTTTGGATCAATTTGTTGTCTTTCATTGCGAAACCACAACCAACTGAAATAATCACTTTTTCAAGTTTAGGAAGCTGCATAACATTTGCAATACCAAGAGCGGTTTGAAGCTCTGGCTTAAGTGCAAGATATTTATCTTTTAAACGTGCCATGATTACGCCTCCACTTTACGGACATTTGATGCATGAACCGGCATTTCTTTATTCAAGAATCCGCCTTGTGGATTTTGCTCGCTAGGTTTGATCGCTTTTTTCGCAACACGAACACCCTTAACGATTACTTTGTTTTTCTTAGGCATAACTTGAAGCAATTCTGCTTTAGTCCCTTTATCGTCACCGGCGATCACTTCAACAATGTCGCCTTTTTTGAAATTAAATTTTGCCATCATACAACCTCTGGAGCAAGGGATACGATTTTCATGAAACCAGAATAACGAACTTCACGTCCGATTGGTCCGAAAATACGTGTTCCAATTGGCTCACGTTTTTTATCAAGGATAACTGCTGCATTTTCATCGAAACGGATCAAAGAGCCGTTTTCACGGTGTATCTCTTTTTTCGTACGAACAACAACCGCTGTTACTACTTGACCTTTTTTTACTTTACCGGTCGGAGTCGCTTTTTTAACAGAAGCGATAATAACATCACCCACTGTTGCATAACGACGCTTTGAACCGCCAAGAACTTTAATACACATGATCTCTTTTGCGCCTGTATTATCTGCAACAGCTAAACGAGTAAAACTTTGTATCATGCTATTGCCCCTTTTACAAGAGTTTTAAGACGGAACGATTTGCTTTTAGAAATCGGACGGCACTCAATTGCGATGACTTCATCACCAACTTTAAGCTGGCTAGTTTCGTCATGAATCATGTACTTTTTAAAACGTTTTACTGTTTTGTGGTAACGTGGGTGCATAACGCGGCGCTCAACAACCATAGTGGCTGTTTTGCTACCTGCGATAGATACAACGATACCTTGAATTTCACGTTTATGTGTCATATCTGTGCCCTTACTTCACTGCACTAAGTGCGGTGCTGATACGTGCAATGTCTTTTTTCGCAGTACGAAGTTCGCCTGTGTTAGTCAATTGCATCATTTTTTGCTTAATTTTCAAAGTAAAAATCTCAATTTTTTTCTCTTTGAGCATACCTTGTAGTTCAGCAGCTGTTTTTCCGTTTAAATCAGAATAATTCATTGCTCATCTCCAAAGTAACGATTTTTGTTTTGAATGGAAGCTTTGCCATTGCAAGAGCAAGTGCACCGCGAGCAAGTGTTTCTTCAACACCACCCATTTCAAAAATAATACGGCCTGGCTTAATGTTCATAACCCATTGATCCACAGCACCTTTACCCTTACCCATACGCACTTCAAGTGGCTTGGCAGTTAACGGTTTAGCAGGGAAAACACGAATCCAGATTTTCCCCGTACGTTTAATGTGACGAGTAGCTGAGATACGAGCCGCTTCAATTTGACGAGAGTTAATACGTCCCGCTTCCGTTGCTTTGAATCCGATTGAACCGAATTCTAACTTATTACCAGAAGTTGCGTAACCGCGGTTACGCCCCTTCATCATTTTACGATATTTCGTACGTTTTGGCATCAACATGATTAGTCAGCCTTTCGACGAGGACGACGTGCTTTATCTTCACGGCCCTCTTCTTTTTGTTCTAAAGATTCTGGTTGAATTCCCTTGGTGAGTACTTCACCTTTGAAAATATGAACCTTGATTCCGATTACACCATAAGTGGTGTGCGCTTCTGCAAAACCGTAATCAATTTTTGCACGAAGAGTATGCAAAGGAACACGTCCCTCCAAATACCATTCTGTACGAGCAATCTCAGCACCGTTCAAACGACCAGCTACTGAAATCTTAATACCTTTTGCACCAGCACGCTGAGCATTTTGCATTACTTTTTTCATCGCACGGCGGAATGCAACACGTTTTTCAAGTTGAGTAGCAACGTTTTCAGCAACCAATTGTGCTGATGCTTGTGCCTTTTTCTCTTCTTTAATGTTGATCGCAACCGGTTTACCGATTAGTTTATTAAGAGAATCTTTGATTTTCTCAATATCAGAACCTTTTTTACCGATGATGATACCAGGACGAGCAGCGATAATCGTCACACGTAAACGCTTAGCTGTACGCTCGATAACGATGTTACTAACACCTGCATAATAAAGTTCTTTTTTCAAAAAAGTACGGATTTTGTGGTCTTCACCAAGGTAACCCGCAGCTGTTTTAAAGTTAGGGAACCAACGAGATTCCCAGTTGCGGTTAATACCAAGACGAAGTCCGATAGGATTAACTTTATGACCCATAATTATTTACCCTCTACTTCTACCAAAATGTGCGCAGTCGGTTTGCGAATTCCAGATGCTGTTCCACGTGCACGTTGCATAATACGCTTCAACACGGGTCCATTATCTACACGGCATGATTTAACAACACAACCGTCCGCTTCGATACCGCTGTTAGCCACTGCAGATGCAATGACTTTCGCAATGATTTTTGCCGCTTTGTTTGGAGTAAATTCCAATGCTGCTAATGCTTGTTCTGCATTCATACCTTGAACTTCGCGAGCGATCAAACGAGATTTAGTCGGAGATACGCGAACGAATTTTAATAGTGCTCTTGCCATATCTCTTCCTTATTTCCCGATTTTCTTCTGTACAGAACCTTTGTGGCCCTTAAACGTACGTGTTGGTGAAAATTCACCAAGTTTGTAACCAACATGGTTTTCAGAAACGAAAACCGGTACAAACTGACGGCCATTATGGACGGTAAACGTCAAACCGATCATATCAGGCAAGATAACGCTACGGCGTGACCATGTCTTGATTGGTTTGTTGCTCTTCGTCTCTTTGGCAGCAATCACTTTTTTCATAAGGTGTCCGTCAACGAACGGCCCTTTTTTTACTGATCTAGCCATACCCTACCTCTTCGGATTTGATTTACGGCGAGTAATAATAAGTCTATCACTTGCTTTCTTCTTACGTGTTTTAGCACCTTTAGTCGGTTTACCCCATGGAGTAACCGGGTGACGTCCTGAGTTTGTCTTACCTTCACCACCACCGTGCGGGTGATCGATAGGATTCATCGCAGAACCACGTGTTTGAGGACGGATACCCATGTGACGAGTACGTCCAGCTTTTCCGATAACGATGTTAATGTATTCTTCATTCCCAACGATACCGATTGTCGCCATACATTCACCAAGAACGTAACGCATTTCGCTTGATGGAAGACGTACAGATACATACTTACCTTCACGTCCCATAATTTGAGCAGAAGTTCCAGCTGAACGAACGATTTGTCCGCCTTTACCAGGTTTAAGCTCGAGGTTATGAATTGTGGTACCCACAGGGATGTTCATCAATTTCATGGCATTACCAGATTTGATGTCCAAACCGCTTTCTGCAGAAGCTACAGAATCACCGACAACCATACCCTTAGGCTGAAGAATATAACGCTTGTCACCATCTGCATAGTTAACAAGAGCAATACGACAGTTACGGTATGGATCGTACTCGATCGCAGCTACTGTACCGGAAACACCAAACTTATTACGTTTAAAGTCAATAATACGGTAAAGTTTTTTAGCGCCGGCTTCTTTATGACGAGAAGTGATACGGCCATTATTATTACGTCCTGCGTGAGCAGTCAATTTTGTCAACAATGAACGGACACTTGCTTTTGCAGTGATGTCTGAATTGTCAACGTTTGTCATGAAACGTCGGCTAGGAGTAGTTGGTTTATAGGTTTTGATTGCCATAATTACACCGCCAAACTATCAATTTGTGCGCCTTCTGGCAACTTAACATAAAACTTTTTAAAGTCGTTTTGTTTACCAGCAAGACCACGGAAACGTTTTACTTTTCCGCTTTGGTTCAAAGAGTTCACACGAGCCGGAACAATTCCGAAGTACTCTCTGAACACCTCTTTTAGAGCATTTTTAGTCATACGTGTAGACGTTTGAACTACGATTACGCCCGCTTCTTGAAGACCAAGGGTCTTCTCTGTATGCAAAATTGATTTGATATCAGTAATATCTGCCATCTCAGCTCTCTTTAATCAGATTTTCCCATACCGCTTTTTCGATTACTACCGAGCGATATGTCGCAGCCAAAAAGGCGTTGAGTTCATTAGCTTCTACTACGTAAGTAGCAGCAATGTTACGGAATGCAAGATAAGTGTTCTCATCAAGAATTTGTTTAACAAGCAATACATCACGCATGTTCAACGTGTCGAACAATACTTTTGCATCTTTTGTTTTTCCACTTGGTACTTCGATCGAATCAACGATGAAAAGTTTCCCAGCAGTTGCCAAAGCATCCAATGCACATCTAAGTGCTAATTTCTTTTGCTTTTTGTTGATCTTCTGTGTGTAGTTACGACCCGTGTTTGGACCGTGAGCTACCGCACCACCAACCCAGATAGGTGAACGACGTGAACCAGCACGTGCTCCACCTTTACCTTTTTGTGCCCATGGTTTTTTACCACCACCACGCATTTCTGAACGTGTTTTAGCACTTGCAGTATCTGCACGCAAACCTGCTTGATACGATTTAACGTACAAGTACAAGTTATGTGTGTTGATGCCGCTAAAGCTCTCAGGCAATGCCAGTTCAGAGGCTTTTTCGAATTTTTCATTCAGTACAATTGCACTCATTATTTAACAACCTTTACTCGACCTAGAGCACCGTTTGCACCTGGGATTGAACCCACGACAACCAATACACCGTTTTGTGCGTCAAATGACAAAACGTCATTCTTTACTGTAACTTGCTCGTTACCGTATTGACCAGACATTTTGCGTCCTTTTTGGACTTTACCTGGCCACTCGCGGTTACCGATAGATCCACCTGTACGGTGAAAACGGTGACCGTGTGCGCCTGGGCCTCCACTAAAGTTCCAACGCTTCATAACACCTGTGAAACCGCGTCCCTTGGTGTTAAAGGTACTTTTGAGCTTTTTTGCATCGCTCAAAGGTGCCATATCCAAGTCGCCTGCTTCTGTGTTAGCAACCGTTAAAGTAGCAAACTTATTAAATTCAGCAGAAAGGTTATATTTCTTTTGCTGACCTTCGATAGGCTTGTTTTTTGCCTTACCTTGACTGTACGCTACAAGAGCTGTACCATTGTTCACGTCGCAAACTTTTACTTCTTTTACTTTTAAAAGAGTTACTACTTTGCTCGGAACGCCGACTGTTCGGCTCATACCGATTTTTTCTACAATATATTCCATACCCACTCCTTACTTGTCCATAGAACGTACTTCTACGTCTACCTCTGGAGCCAAGTCAAGTTTCATCAATGAATCAACAGTATCAGGCGTAGCTGAAACGATGTCTATCAAACGTGCGTGCATACGAATCTCAAATTGCTCACGGGACTTCTTGTTAATGTGAGGTGATTTAAGAACCGTATATTTACGAATCTTTGTTGGCAAAGGTATCGGGCCACGGATTTCCGCACCTGTACGCTTTACGGCTTCTACAATAGAAGCTACTGAACGATCAAGCACACGATGATCGTATGCTCTAAGTTTCAAACGAATCTTTTCCATAATGTTTTCCTCTATAAAGAACTCGTCAGTCGATGCTGACTAATGTAAGGCAGCTGAAATTATATCGACAAACCCCTCTATGGTCAAGGTTTTTAGGGGGTAAAAACGCATTAATCAATAAATTTGTTTCCTTTAAATAAGGAAACATACTTTTTACGCTATTATTTTTCATCAGGAGTTATTCATGAAAAGCTTATTAGATGAGTATTATCGTTATGATTTACACAATGCGGGATACCTTGAGCGTAAAATCTCCATTCCAGAAGAAAGCGTCTCGATTTATGGGATCACACAGTCTGGTAAAACCTCACTCATCAAACATTATTTACTGGGGCACAAGAAATCAACCTATCTTTATCTCGATTGCCGTGATATACGCTTGGATGTTTCTGATCTGAATGGCGTATTGGAAGGTTTTTGTCAAGAACACAAAATTTCGATCCTAGCCCTTGACAACTATCGAGAGGAGATAACCTTATTTCAGATTGACCAGCTGATCCTGGCCTGCGAATATCCCCAAGAAACTCCTTATACTATTATGCACCTCAATTTATTGGACTATGAAGAGTTTTTGGCCTTTGAACAAAAATACGATTCTACGGCTTTGAGCCACTTTTTTCAATTGGGTGGATTCCCGGCAATGCATAAAATAGCCAGTGAAGAGCGCTCTTTGTATCTGCAAAAGACATTTACCGGCGCTCTCGATGAAACAGAACTTGCTATATTGATACAAGCCACCAAAATGACAACCCAGAAAGTTTCGGCTCATAATCTTTATGAACGGCTCAAACTAGAGCGCAAAATATCCAAAGACAAACTTTACGTTCATTTGCAATCCTTGTACGATCGCCGCTATTTGTATGGATTGGAAAAATTCAATCATCCCAGTGCCGTTAAAAAACTTTATCTTTGCGATATTGCAATCAAACACGCACTGACGCTTCAAAAACATTTTGGACGGGTCTTTGAGAACCTTATCTATCTGGAGTTAGTAAAACACGGCATTGAGTGCTATTATGAAGAAGGGATCGACTTTTATTTGCCTTCACGTGCTCAAATTATTTTAGCTATTCCGTTTGAAAATGAACACTCCCTCTTTAAAAAGATCGAAGCACTTGAAGCCTTTATCATCACGTATGAAGTTCAGGAGGTCATTGTCGTAACCATGAATTTGGAAAGTAGCCTCTCTCATCCGATTGCGAAGATTGAGATGATCCCATTTGCCCAATGGGCATTGGGAGAAGAATAGTTAATCGATCAATTTTTCAATTTTATTTAATAATCGAATTAAACTTCGACCCATTGCATATCCTAAATTTACAGGAACTGCATTACCTATTTGCTTGTATTGATTTGTCATTGAACCTGCGAATACCCACTCATCAGGAAAGGTTTGTATACGTGCGTATTCTCTTACTCTTAGCGGACGAGTTTCCTCTGGATGACATCGTTCTGTTTGCTTTTGCGCAGGAGCACACGTTAACGTCAAGCTTGGTTCATCGTATGAAAGACGACGAGCCATTCCCGTCTTCCCTCCGCCTAAGAAATAGCTCTTCAACATATACTCACGTTGTATATCTTCAGGTAAATGTTTCCAATACCCTCCTTGTGGCACCATATCGAGAATCTCTTTCTTACGTTTAGGGTATTCTTGTCCGCTGGATTCAGGTACATCACACTCATAAAGTTCCCCTTTTTTTAAAGCATCTTTCAGAGTAAATATACGCTTATACGGGGATGGCCATTGAAAATCATTGAAAGATATTTTTTCAAAAATATCTTTACGAACACCAACAAAGAAAAGTCGTTCTCTTTTTTGAGGTACTTGATAAAACATTGCTTTCAAAACATTAGGTTCTGCTATTAAAACATACCCAATATCTGAAATAATCGATTTAATCGCCACTAATGTTCGACCTTCATCATGATTTAATAATCCTCGTACATTTTCAGCAAGAAAAACTTTGGGTTGAGCCTCTTTTACAGCACGAGCAAACTCATAAAATAGAGTACCTCTTGCATCTTCGAATCCTAACTTATGTCCTGCATATGAAAATGATTGACAAGGAAAGCCCCCAGAAAGAAAATCAATTTTATCTTTATAAAAAGTGAAATCAATGTTTTTAATATCACCTTGTATAACATTCCAATGTGGACGATTTTTTTTCAATGTCTCACAAGCATTTTTATCAATTTCATTCAACAATAACGCCTCAAAGCCTGCTTTTTCTAATCCGAGAGCAAGTCCACCCGCCCCCGCAAAAAGTTCTATAGAATGATAAGAGCGAACTGGCTTTATCTCCAATTCTTCATCCCACAATGATTTGAACATCAATTGTGCTTCTTCAAATTCAAATAATTGTTTCCGATGATATACACGATAATTATTAATAGGATGGCGAACAGGAGTCAGTTTTCCTTTTTCATCCCAGCGCCGTAATGTTTCTTTTGAAACCGATAAAATATCAGCTACTTCAGCAATTGCGTAATACTCTTTTTCTTGTGTATTCATAATATCAACCTTATTTAACATTATACATGGTTACTATATAATATATATTACAGGAACTCTTATTTTATGTCAAAATGTCATATTATTGATGTAACTTTTTCACCATATCTTGAATTTCTTGAGATTCTGATAATGCTATTATTACTTCATCCATTTTACTTTTAAAATCAGCTTCAATCGCAACTTGTGCGATACAGTCAATCAAATCAAAATAGAACTTTGCATCTCCGGTCAAACGATACCAAAACTCCTCGCCAATCAAAACAGGGTGATGGTACTGTTTACTAATACGCTGATAATGGCTACTTAAATCTTTTGTCTCTCCATAAATGACACCCACCGCAAAATTTTCAAAAGAAACTTTAATCTTATTCGTTTTTGCCAAATTAATTGCATCTTTAAAATGGTCAGCAATAGTCTTTACATCGTCTTTATTAATTGTATTTGGTCCAGCTTTAAGTTGACAGTACCTTTTTGAGCCATCCACCCTATCAATAAATTCTATGTCTATTCCTGGTATCAAACTTCCATATGAAGAGAGAACATTCGAGGCAAAACTCTGAATATTTGTTCCAAATGAAGTGGTTATTGATGTCCCTAAAGCTCTTGGATAAACCAATGCTTTTGCGATACTGACAGGGGTTGCTTCGCCTTCTAAAAAATTTGCTAGATAAGGCAATAAAAATGGATTAATCTGATGATTCTTTGGATTTTTTAGTTTGATCGTATTTTTCTCATGATTGGCCGCAATCGTTTCTCGAAACCAATTTTGCGCTTTTTGAAGTATCACATCTTTTTCATTCATACAATTTGCCTTTATCCATCTTTGTACTCGTATAATAGCTAATTCAAATGCAAAAGTTAAAAAGTAACTCCCATACCGATAAATGGGCCTTCGATTACAACGTTCGAATTCATATCAAAACGATCGTTGATTTTAAGCGTTTCATAACGATACCCACCTTGTACCTGTACCAATGGTGTGATATTCCAAACCGCTTTAATACGAGAATCACTTAATGAATCGCCGTTATACTCAACGTACTTCACATCACCTGCTATTCTAAGCCCCGTTCCCTCAAGATTAATGCCTGCACCTAAATAAACCATCGGAATCACTTCGCTAAAATTTCGATTCACAACACCCTCTACTTTCCCTTCCAAGACTTTAAACGTTACTCCGATATCCAAATCAACGACATTATCGAGAATCTCATAATATGGGGTGATATCCGCTTGATCAAATGACACTATATTCGTTCCACCTGCACCGTTAGAGCCCGAAAAAGAAGATTCAGGTGTGAAATCCAAACGAATATTGGGAAGTACTGGAACAGGATGTTCCAAATACAATCCAATCTGATAGCCTGATTGACTTTGGTTATTAAAATGTGTAGTGGTTGTTTTGTAATTAAAATCGCCGCTGGCCGTCGGATTGTAATAATCTACCTCAGCGCCAAAACCTAAAATCATTGCTGCAGAAACATTGACAGAGGCTAAACACAAAGCCGTTAAAACTGATTTTTTCATCTAAAAGATCCTTTTATAAATATGCGGTTATTCTAGCGCTTCAAGCCTTACGATACAATACGATAAAAAAAGGGGTGAAATGAAACTGTGCGGAATTGATGAAGCAGGACGTGGTCCATTAGCCGGTCCGCTTGTCATGGCGGGTGTAATTTTAAACAACTCTATCGCTGGCCTCAACGACTCGAAAAAACTTAGTGAAAAAAAACGTGAAGCTCTTTTTAAGCTTATTCTCGAAAATTCTGACTCTGTAGTCGTGCGGTTTTCTCCGGAACAAATTGACACAATAGGACTTTCTGCGTGCTTAAGAATGGGATTAGAAAAGATTCTAGAACAACTCCCTGCAGATGATTATTTGTTCGATGGGAATTCAAAATTCGGAGTAAGCGGCTTGCGTACACTGGTAAAAGCCGATGCGCTCATTCCTGAAGTGAGTGCTGCTTCTATCCTTGCTAAAGTTACACGTGACCGTGAGATGAATGAGCTTAGTGCTCTTTATCCCCATTATGAATTTGCAAAACATAAAGGATATGGTACGGCCGCTCATGTTGAAGCGATTCAACAACACGGGCTTTGCGAAATTCATCGTAAAAGTTTTAAATTAAAAGTATTACAGCCCGCCCTCTTTTAGTACATCATTGCTATAATTTTTCAAAAAGGTATTTCATGATTTCTCTGACTCATCTGGAAGCGGCATTGGAAGCCGTCGATGCAGAAGTAAAAGCACTTTTATACAATCAATCAATGTCATTAAATGAAAAAGATGAAAAAATGCTTCCTCTTTTACGTGAGAGCAAAGTGCTCAAGCAAGCCTATGAAGATTTGTGCTATTTACGTGATAATCCGCCTACGAGTACAACAGGGTGTAAAGCTGGACAATATCGTGAAGATTAAGTAAATATAAACGTAAGGAAATAGGTAAAGGAGAAGACTCCCCGCCAGATACCTGCGGCACAAAATACGCACCGATGTGCTGCTGTATTCCTACCCTGACACGTTGTCAGTACATACCCTTGCACAGGTCTAACGAAGAGAGGTGGAATTATACCTAACACTGCTCGTAAATGCAAGAACGCTCGATGGTATCTTTTTTGCTTACTTGTTTACTGATATTAAAAATTTTACGAAATTGGTCGATATATCTTTAATTAAAGATTTAGTTCAAAAGGATTTATTATGGCTGGAACTATTAACTCTCTGGGGATTGGTTCTGGAGTTCTGACTTCTGATATTATTGATAAACTAAAAAACAATGATACTTCACTCCTGATTACACCCATTGATAATAAAATCACCCTTCAAAAACAAAAGGGTCAGGCGCTTAGCTTACTTAACAGCCTTCTTTCTTCATTTAAAAGCAGTGTAAATTCTTTAAGCAGTGATACTTTGTATCAGGGACGTTTTGTATCTGGAAACACAAGTGCCATCAGCGTTTCTGCTGCGGCAGGAGTCAATGTCCAAGATTTCTCAATCTCAAATACGAAAATGGCCTTGAATGATATTCATCAATCTGGAACTTTTTCATCCACAAGCGTACCGATAGCCAGCGGAGGTTCGGGAACAATGACCCTCACTTCAGGCGGCCTTTCGTTTGGAGTTAACTATACTAATACCATGACTTTAGAAGAATTGAAAGATGCCATTAACCTCCAAGCAAGTGATAAAATTCAAGCCTCTATTCTTCAAGTAGGCGCGACTGACTATCGACTCGTTTTACGTTCAAAAGAGACAGGTGTCAATGAAAAAATTGTTACAACAGATACTGGAGGTTTTTTGGATCAAAAACTAATCACTTATGATCCAGTGACCAATCCGACAGGGACTATGGAAGAAGTTCAAGCTGCAGAGGATGCTAGTTTTAAATACAATGGCATTACCCTAACGCGCAGTTCTAATGTAATAACCGATATCACCCCCGGAGTTACGATCAATCTTCTCCAGGACAGTACAAGTATTACTTCCCATATCTCCATTACTCAGGATGTCGATACAATCGCAGCAGAAGTCTCTACTCTGGTAAAAAGCTATAATACTCTCTTAAGTCAACTTAAAGACATGACAACAACCGACGTTGAAGCCGGAAAAGCTGGAATTTTTAACGGAGACAATTCTATTAATGCTATTGGGCGTGAAGTAACTCGTCTTATGACCTCTATTAATGGTCAAGGAAATTCACTGGCACTCTATGGAATTGATTTAGACGAAACAGGAGCCATGAGCTTTAAAACTTCTACTTTTACGAATAAATTTAATTCCGATGCTATTGCATCCTCCAAATTTTTTAGCAATGTTGCTTCAGATGGAGCTACCGAAAATGGCGTCTTTACTCAATTAAGTACCTTAATGACTCGCTATACTGGGAGTAATGGTACTCTAACGACACTTACAAAAGGTTCTGAAACAGAATTAAAAGCTTTGACTGCCAATAGAACACGTTCTTTGGCACTCTTGGAAGCTCGTTACGCATCCATGGCCGCACGGTTTGCCGCATATGACTCTATGATCAGTAAAATAAATTCACAATTTTCCTCTCTCAAACAGCAAATTGATGCGCAAGCCAACGCCAATTCATAACTACCTATAAATGGCACTCTTTTTGCTTACTCAAGGGTAAGTTAGACTGAGGGATGTGGAATGCTCAATGGAAAAAATATACTTATAACGGGTGGAACCGGCAGTTTTGGTAAGCAATTTGTAACTACTATTCTCAAGCACTATAAACCCAATAAGATTATTATCTATTCCCGTGATGAACTCAAACAGTATGAAATGGCTCAGCGGTTTAACGATCCCTGTATGCGCTATTTTATTGGAGATGTTCGTGATCTTTCGCGTCTCAAAAGCGCTATGAACAGCGTTGATTACGTCGTCCATGCTGCCGCACTCAAGCATGTTCCCATCGCTGAATACAATCCTATGGAATGTATCAAAACCAATATTAACGGTGCTCAAAACGTCATTGAAGCGTCCCTGCATTGTGAAGTAAGCCATGTCATTGCCCTCTCTACGGATAAAGCCGCAAGTCCTATCAATCTTTATGGTGCCACTAAGTTAGCCTCCGATAAGCTTTTTGTTGCGGCAAATAACATTCGCGGCGGTAAAGATATACGATTTTCCGTGGTTCGTTACGGAAATGTATTAGGGTCACGAGGTTCCGTTGTCCCTTTCTTCCAAAAACTCATCGCCGAGGGTGCAACCCAGCTTCCTATTACCGATGAACGAATGACACGCTTTTGGATCACTTTGCAAGAAGGGGTTGATTTTGTTCTCAAGAATTTTCTACGTATGCATGGGGGGGAAATTTTTATACCAAAAATTCCTTCAATGAAAGTGGTCGATGTCGCTACTGCTATCGCGCCCGATATGCCGCATAAAAATGTCGGTATCCGTCCCGGTGAAAAGATGCATGAAGTGATGTGCCCGCGTGATGACTCCCATCTTACCCTTGAATTTCATGATCACTATGTGATTAAACCCTCAATTCAGTTTACCGAATCTGCCGATTTTACCAAAAACAATTGTGGAGAAATCGGAACGCCAGTCGACTACGGTTTTAAATACAGTTCGGAAACCAACACGCAGTGGCTTAACGCTGAAGAGTTACTCCAAAAAATCGCACTTACACAACATGAGGAAAAATAAGCGATGCTCCCCTATTCAACGCAATTTATCGAAGAAGATGACATCGCCGCTGTTGTCGACATTTTGCGTAGCTCTCATCTGACACAAGGGTTAAAAGTTCAGGAGTTTGAAGAAGCCATTGCCCATTATGTCGGTGCCAAATATTGCATCACTTTTAACTCCGCAACCTCTGCACTGCTTGGTGCATATTCCGTTTGTCCAATCGGTGAAGACGATGAGATAATCACCACTCCCATCAGCTTTGTTGCTACCTCCAATATGGCGATTGCACTGGGGGTAAAACCTGTTTTTTGTGATATCAAAATGGATGGAAATATTGATGAAACGCTTATTGAAGCACTCATTACTCCTCGTACCAAAGCCATAGTTTCTGTTGACTTTGCTGGTAAACCTGTTACAATCAACGCGATTAAAGCCATTGCGAAGAAGCATAACTTAATCACGATTGACGATGCTTCTCATGCCCTAGGCAGTGATATTAACCAACAGAAAATCGGTTCTTTTGCAGATATGACCATCTTTAGTTTCCATGCCATCAAGCCTATCACAACGGGAGAGGGGGGAGCCGTAGTCACCGATAATGAAGAATACGCCAAAAACTTACGTCTTTTTCGCTCTCACGGTATAATAAAGAAACAGCTATGGAATTCGGATATGGTGAGTTTGGGACACAACTTTCGTATGACAGAGTTCGCCGCAGCACTGGGGCTTTCACAACTGCATAAAATTGACCGTTTTATCAATGTGCGTGAAACCATTGCCCGTTATTACGATGAGCTATTTGAAAACCATAAACTTTTTTCGACCATTCACATCGATGCGCGTGAACAAAGCGCACGGCACCTTTACCCCATTTTACTGAATCCAGAACTTCATTGTGTTAAAGAGGAAATTTTTAGCGAATTGCAGCAAAAAAGCATTGGGGTCCAGGTCCACTATAAACCTATTTATCAAAACAGCTTTTACCAAAAACGTTTTGGGCAACAACGTTTGCAAACTGCTGAACTGTTTTACAAAAGTGAGCTCTCTATCCCTTGCCATCAAAAGATGTCCATAGAAGATGCCAAGCACGTAGCAGATACCCTACTTGCAGTGATAGAAAAATACGCCTACAGAGGATGCAGTTTCTAATGCGTGTTGCTATCATACCGGCACGTGGCGGTAGCAAACGGATCCCCCGTAAGAACATCAAACCCTTCGCAGGACTTCCCATTATCGCCTACAGCATCAAAGCAGCACTCGAATCAAACCTCTTTGACCGTATCATCGTAACCACCGATGATGAAGAGATCGCCGATGTCGCACGCAGCTTCGGCGCCGAAATACCGTTTATACGTCCCAAAGAATTGAGTGATGATCATACGGCTACCATTCCTGTCATCGCTCACGCCGTTCAAACACTTCAAAAACAATCGGTTATTCATGCAGCATGCTGTATCTATGCAACTGCCCCGTTTATCCGATCTCAAGACATAGTCACTGCCTATAACGCTCTTATCACTCAGAACAAACACTACGCTTTCCCCGTTACTACTTTCCCGTTTCCGATCTTCAGAGGTGTTAAACGTGATGATGCAGGTAATATTGAGATGTTTTGGCCACAGCACTTTGCAACCCGCAGCCAAGACCTCGAAGAGGCGTATCACGATGTCGGACAGTTTTATTGGGGGACTCCCGATGCATGGCTTGAAGGTAAATCGATTTTTTCCGAAGCGGCAACGACCATCGTATTGCCACGCCATCTTGTTCAAGATATCGATACCCCTGAAGACTGGCACAGAGCCGAACTTATGCACAAAGTATTGTCACTCTCATGAATATCCTCATCCGTACCGATTCGTCAAGTCAAATCGGTTTAGGTCATGTTATGCGTTCTTTGGTTCTCGCACAGCAATATCCTAATAACACTGTTGCATTTGCCTGCCAAGATTTAGCGGGTAACATAATGGATAAAATTCCCTATCCTAAGTATATTTTAACTTCCAACGATCCTAAAGAGCTCATTGACCTCATCCATACTCAAAAAATCGATAGGGTCATTTTCGATCATTACGACATCCATGCAGAGTATGAAAAAACCATCAAAGAACAAACAAATGTTAGTATTATGAGTCTTGATGATACGTACGCATCTCACCATTGCGATATTCTTCTCAATCACAACATCAGCGCCGATACAAACCGCTACATCGGATTAGTCCCTACACATTGTGAACTTCGATGCGGCAGTGAGTATACACTCATACGCGATGAATTTAAAAAAGAAAAAATGATCCCTAGAGAAAAAAAACACGATCTGTTTATCTCAATGGGGGGAGCCGATACGGCCAATCTCACCACTAACATTTTAAAAACATTGGACGATTCTCAAAGTATATGCGTTGTCACCACCACCGCCAACGCCAACCTAGATGAACTCAGAAACTATTGTCAAAGCAAAAGAAACATTACCTTGCATGTCAACTCTAATGAAATAGCCAAACTCCTTCACCAAAGCAGCCTCGCCATCATCACCCCAAGCGTGATGGTTCATGAAGTCCTTTTTATGGCTATTCCTTTTGTCGCACTCAAAACAGCTGCCAATCAAGACGATATGGTTCACTATTTAAAACGCCACAACTACCCTGTATTAGAGGAGTGGAACAGTGATTCAATTGCTCAATTTTACCACGCTTAACCTGTCCCAAAAAGAGCTCATTCTCAGCTGGCGCAATCATCCCAGTGTCCGAAAATGGATGATAAACAACAATGAAATTTCATTAGAGGATCATTTGAACTTTATCGACCAGCTCCGTTTATCAACAGAAAAGTGCTACTTTTTACTCCAAAAAGAATCTGACTATCTGGGGGTTATCAATTTAACGAACATCACCAAAGAGTCGGCAGAACTCGGAATTTATGCCCATCCGGATATGCGAGGGGTTGGACATGTTCTCATGAACGCATTGATCGATCAGGCATCGACTCTGGGACTCTCCAAACTTATTGCCAATGTGTTTGTTAACAATGTCAGAGCCTTGCGTTTGTATCAAAAATTTGATTTTATCCAAACCAAACACACGCATAAAAAAATGATAACTTTGGAGCGGATACTATGATCATCGGCAAGCACAACCTGAACCAAAACGTTTTTATCATCGCTGAGCTCTCCGCCAATCATAACGGCTCACTTCAAGTAGCATTGGATACCATCACTGCAATGAGCGTCTCCGGTGCCGATGCCATCAAGCTGCAAACCTATACTCCTGATACCATCACACTCGATTGTGACAGTGACATGTTTACTATATCCCAAGGTACCCTTTGGGACAAACGCAAATTTTACGATCTCTATGCCGAAGCGATGACCCCCTGGGAGTGGCACGAAGCACTTCTTAATCATGCCAAACGTTTGGGAATGGAAGCTTTCTCGTCTCCCTTCGATCCCACTGCCGTTGATTTTCTCGAAAATCTGAATGTTCCCGCCTACAAAATCGCCAGTTTTGAGATCACCGATATTCCCCTCATCGAATACACCGCAGCCAAAGGCAAACCCATCATTATCTCTACTGGAATAGCAACACTCGACGATATTCAAGAGGCATTAAACGCCTGCCGACGTGTAGGGAACAATGACATCACGTTACTCAAATGTACCTCTGCTTACCCCGCCGCACTCGAAGAGATGAATCTCCTGACGATTCCTGATATGATTGAGCGTTTCGACGTCACTATAGGACTCTCTGATCACACCATGAGTCTCAGTGCTCCCATTGCCGCTGTCGCATTAGGCGCTCGTGTCATTGAAAAACATTTCATTCTCAGCCGTTCTATGGGGGGAGCCGACAGTGAATTTAGCCTTGAACCGCAAGAGTTTAAAGTAATGGTCGACGCCGTACGCGATACCGAAAAACTGATGGGAAAAGTAACTTATGATCTGAGTGCTAAAAGCCTAAAATCACGCGAATTTTCTCGCAGTCTTTTCATCGCCCAAGATGTTAAAGCGGGTGAAATCCTAACCGCACAAAATGTCCGTTCGGTTCGTCCAGGATTTGGAATGGCTCCTAAATATCTCAAAGAAGTTTTAGGGAAAACATTTAAAAAAAGTGTTTCCAAAGGGACTCCGCTTGCCTGGGAATTGATACAATGACCATTGCCGTCGTTTCATACGATGCAGGGTGTTCGCAACTGCTTTGCGCTATGATCGACCAACATCGAAATAAGGTGATATGGCAAATTTTTGCCCATCCCAAAAGTCCAATGGCGCTTATTTGCGAACGTAATTCCCTCCCCTTTATTCCCCTCGATAATGCGGTACAACAGCTAGAGGTGTTCAAACCTGATGCTTTGTTTTTTGGTACGGGATGGCAAGAAAAAGTAGAGCGTCCTTATATCACCTACTGTAAAGAGCACGGTATCCCAACCGTCGCATTTCTGGATCATTGGAGCAATTATCGTGAACGGTTTGGATACCCTGATGACAAATGGGAAACACATTGCGGAGATTTTACTGCTGTTCATGATGAGAAAGCGCTACAGCTTGCTTTAGATTTTCATCTTCCTAACCCCATAGCACTTCCCAACCTTTATCTCCAAAAACTGATCCATGAAGCGAAATCTAAAAATATTGCTCAGACGCAAAACCTCCTCTTTTTGAGCGAACCCACCGATGCCGTTGCCAAATCTACCTATGGAGATGAAAATTATTGGGGATTTACTCAATACACGGCACTTGAGGATATTTTGAAAAATTTTGAGCGGTTTGGATGCGCAGGAATCACCATCCGACTGCATCCCAGCGAAAAATCATCCGGATTTAAAAAAATTCTCCAAAAATATCCACACGTGCGGGTACAGATCAACGATGCCCAGACGTTTGAACTCACCCATCAGCTGCTAAGTGCCAAAATCATCCTCGGATTTGATACGATGGCGCTCTACACAGCAGCGCTCATGGGTAAAAGTGTCATTTCCTATCTCCCAAGTTCTAACAGAAGTTTTTTACTCCCAATCCCCTCTTCCCAACAGCTTCGAACACTTAAGGCTCTCAAGCCTTCTCACTTATCCCCCATTGCACTTTCTCTGGAAAGTTTCGGCATAGATTTTGCTTTATTTTTGGAAACACTGACCAAAGGCACCTAAATGGGCGAACCGCTCAAAGCACTTATTATCGGCGCAGGAAGCATTGGCGGTCTCATTGACTCTCAGAGTTCTGCCTCCATTGCCAGTCACGCACATGCCTACTCCAAACATCCACGTACACAGCTAAGTGCCATTTGCGAGCCCTCTGAGCTTAATGTCTTCGCTTTTATGGAGCGATGGGGAGAAGTGTGTCAATATACCAATGTTGATGAGATCAGCCATGATGAACACTTTGATATTGCTTCTATTTCCTCATCAACGGCGGCCCATTTTCATGATTTAACCGCACTGTTGCAACGCCCTGACTGTTCCTATATCCTTTGTGAAAAACCACTCGTTGCCACCAAGGAAGAGTTTCATTCCCTCTCCTCACAACTTCAGCGTACGAATAAAAAAATACTTATCCACCTCATGCGCCGATACAATCCGTCGTTTATTGCCCTTTCCTCACGAATTCATGGTCAAGAGTTTGGAAAATCCCTTGGATTTCAAGGGGTATGCACGAAAGGATTGCTCCACAACGGTTCTCACCTCATGGGTGTCCTGAGCCATTTTTTAGGAAATCTAACCGCCATTAAACCCTGTCGAGCGTCCCATTGCCATGGTGATTTGTGCGGAGAATTTGGCATTTCGCTTGAACGTGGTGATGGAACCATATCGGTTCTTGGGACTTCTGCTTATTCCTTGTTTGAACTTACCCTATGGTTCGAAACAGGCGTCATCAAGATTCTCGAGGGAGGCGATAAAATCGAAATTTATTCTAAAATCCCCTCACCCACTTATGAAGGGTATTTCACCCTTACCCTACGGGAAACGATTATGACTAACCTCTCACATTACGCACTTGACTCTCTTGAATTTTTGCTTCGTGAAAGCCCTGAAACGTGCAGTCAAATTTTCAAAGAACATCTCCAAATTCACGAATACATTTTTCAAACTTTTGCAAAGGTGTACCCATCATGATACTTGCTATCAACGGCGGTGACTTGCCACCAAGGAAGAGTTTCATTCCCTCTCCTCACAACTTCAGCGTACGAATAAAAAAATACTTATCCACCTCATGCGCCGATACAATCCGTCGTTTATTGCCCTTTCCTCACGAATTCATGGTCAAGAGTTTGGAAAATCCCTTGGATTTCAAGGGGTATGCACGAAAGGATTGCTCCACAACGGTTCTCACCTCATGGGTGTCCTGAGCCATTTTTTAGGAAATCTAACCGCCATTAAACCCTGTCGAGCGTCCCATTGCCATGGTGATTTGTGCGGAGAATTTGGCATTTCGCTTGAACGTGGTGATGGAACCATATCGGTTCTTGGGACTTCTGCTTATTCCTTGTTTGAACTTACCCTATGGTTCGAAACAGGCGTCATCAAGATTCTCGAGGGAGGCGATAAAATCGAAATTTATTCTAAAATCCCCTCACCCACTTATGAAGGGTATTTCACCCTTACCCTACGGGAAACGATTATGACTAACCTCTCACATTACGCACTTGACTCTCTTGAATTTTTGCTTCGTGAAAGCCCTGAAACGTGCAGTCAAATTTTCAAAGAACATCTCCAAATTCACGAATACATTTTTCAAACTTTTGCAAAGGTGTACCCATCATGATACTTGCTATCAACGGCGGTGACAAACTTCGTACCGCTCCTTTTCCTGCGTATAATACCATTGGGGCAGAAGAAGAAGAGGCCGTTTTACGCGTTTTGCGCAGCGGTAAACTTTCCACCTATCTGGGAACATGGCACGACGATTTTTACGGTGGGCCTGAAGTGCGCGCACTTGAGCGTGAATGGGGTGAATATTTCGGTGTCAAACACGCCATCAGCGTCAATTCGGCTACATCAGGCCTTTATGCTGCGGTAGGTGCATGCGGTATCAGCCCTGGGGATGAAGTGATTGTCTCAGCCTACACAATGAGTGCTTCTGCAACCGCGGCTCTCGTGTATGGTGCTATCCCTGTCTTTGCCGATATCGAAGAAGAGTATTACTGCCTCGATGTCAACAGCATCGAGTCTAAAATCACCCCTTGCACCAAAGCGATTATTGTCGTCGATATCTTCGGACAGCCTTATGATCGTGATGCCATCAATGCCCTCGCGAAAAAGCACAACCTCTTTGTGATCGAGGATGCCGCACAAGCTCCCGGAGCAATGTTAGACGGTAAATTTGCGGGAACACTGGGAGACATTGGGATTTATTCACTCAACTATCATAAACACATTCACAGCGGTGAGGGGGGAATTATCGTCACCGATAATGACGCTCTCGCTCACAAACTGCGTCTCATCCGTAACCATGCCGAAGCGGTCCTCTCTGCCAAAGGGATCGAAGACAAAAGCGAACTCATCAACATGGTGGGATTTAACTACCGTATGACAGAGATCGAAGCGGCTATTGCCAGAGAACAGCTTAAAAAGCTTCCCGATTTACTAACACAGCGGTTAGCCAATACCCACTGCCTCAACGAGAAATTAGCCCAAATTCCTTGTATTCTTCCGACTAAAATTCGCCCATCTTCCAAACACGCGTTTTACGTCCATCCTCTCCAGTTTGATGAAAAAACAGCTGGCATGCACCGTAACCGTTTTATCGATGCTGTCAAAGCTGAACTTCCCCCGACTCTATTACGTGAGGAATCTGCAGTGCTATTGAGTTACGGTTATGTCAAACCGCTGTATCTCCAACCGCTGTATCAAGAACGCATTGCCTTTGGACGCGATGGCTATCCGTTTACCCTCAGTGACGTCACCTATCCAAAAGGGCTTTGCCCAGTAACAGAGGATATGCATTATAACCGTCTAGTAACCCATGAGTTTATGCGTCCGGGAATGACCAAAGCCGATATGAACGATGTCGTGCATGCATTTGAGAAAGTGTGGAAAAATCGTGAGGAATTGTTGTGAAAATTCAGGGTGAACGTCTGTATTTACGCCCACTGGAAAAGAGAGATGCCCATGGAGACTATCCTTCTTGGCTAAACAATCCCGAAGTATGCCGCTATAACTCCCATGGAGAACACCTCTACACCACTGAAATGGCACAAAGCTATATTGCCAGCGTGAGCGATAATCCAGCCTACACTGTTTTTGCCATCTGTTTAAAAGAAAACAATCAGCACATTGGAAACCTCTCTTTACAACAAATTTCACTCAAAAACCGCAGTGCTGAGTTTGCAATTTTGATTGGAGACCCTTCCGCTTACGGAAAAGGGATCGGATATGAAGCAGGGAAACTTTTACTTGATTACGCTTTTCATACCTTGAAGCTGCATCGAATCCATTGCGGAACGCATACTGACAATGTCGGAATGCAAAAACTTGCACTTAAGCTGGGATTCACACAAGAAGGAAAACGACGGGATGCCATTTTCAAAAATGGTGAATTTGCCGATATAGTGGAATACGGATTACTTTATAACGATTTTTTAAAAGGTCAAAAATGACAGGCGATTACGGGAAACCTCTTTACAAAGAGTATTTACAATATTGTATGCGCTGCTGCATGCCAAGCTCAAACGAAGGTATGCAGTTTGATGAACTGGGCATCTGTTTAGCCTGCCGTGCGCAAGAGCAAAAAATGCGTATTAACTGGAAAAAAAGCGAAGCTGTTTTACGCGAAACTCTCGAAAGTTACAAGAAAAAAGCGGGAGACAATTATGACTGCATCATCCCCATAAGCGGAGGAAAAGACAGCGTATTTCAGCTTCACGTCCTTAAAAAAGTATACGGGATGAAACCCCTGGCAGTAACCTTTAATCATAATTGGTATTCTGAAACGGGTAAATACAACCTTGACAATGCTCTCGAAAAACTCGAAATCGACCATATTATGTTCACCCCCAACAAAGCACTTGTTAAAAAACTGTTTGTAAAATCCTTTTACAAAATTGGCGATTCCTGTTGGCATTGTCACGCCGGCGTCGGGGCTTTTCCTTTGCAAATTGCCGTCAAATACAATATCCCGCTTCTCATTTGGGGAGAATCCGTTTGTGAAAGCAGCGGTCGTGCCGATTTCAAAGACAACGTCCAAAAATTTGATCGTGACTACTTCACCAAAGTTTCCGCGAAACTTTTTCCTGAGCAGATGATCGACGAAGAGATCACACGCAAAGATCTAGCCCCTTTTGCACTTCCAAGTTACGAAGATATTGAACGTGTTGGCGTGGTGGGTCTGCATCTTGGAGATTACCTTTTTTGGGATGATGAGCGCCAAATGGAATTCATCAAAAAAGAGTACGATTGGAAAGAAGAACACCGTCCAGGACATTACAAAGGATTTAAAGGCAATGAGTGTAAATTTGAGACACTCCATGACCATATGAAATTTGTTAAACGCGGTTTCGGACGCGGAACGGATCAGGCAAGCGCCGATGTTCGTGCAGGTCTCCTCACACGCGAAGAGGGATTTGAAGTCGCTAAAAAATACGATCAGCAACGACCGGTCTACCTTGATGAATTTCTAGATATGGCAAACATCACGGAAGAAGAATACACCAATGTCCTCAAAGCAATGCGCCAAGGCAAATTCAAAGAGAGCCTATGAACCTAACCCATCTCACTGTAACCCAATTGCTAGAGCAATTGGAAGCAAAAGCCATTACACCCCAAGAGATTGCACAAGCATCTTTGCAACAAATACGAGAGATTGATCCTACCGTACATGCATGGGAATTTATTGATGAAGAGGTGATACAAGCTCAGCTTACCAAAATCAACACCTATGCACAAACCGACTATCCTCTTTACGCTATTCCTATCGGCGTCAAAGATATCTACAACACCTATGATATGCCAACTCAAATGGGTTCCCCCATCTGGAAA
>JAMCPS010000058.1 GCA_023379705.1 Campylobacterota bacterium | reverse complement strand
GAATGGGATTGGATGAGATTTTTTTATCGATGAGAACGGCACCATCCCCGTTTGAGAAATGTAAAAATATTTATGCACGCTACACGCCTTTACTTCTTAAAGCAAAAAAATTAACAAGCTACACCCCCTCTAGAAAGCATTTAAAATCGTATGCATCAGCAAAACTGTTTTTGCGAACAAAAAAAGAAAAACTTGGAAAACAACTGCGCTTTTCTCGCCATAAGTAAATATTTATCATAGGTTCTCTTGTCTATAATGCGACATCTTGTTCGTATGGGGTGTCTAATGCGTTACTTCTACTCTTCTTTCGTGATTATGGCTTTGGGCTTGATCGCTTCTTTTTACCTTGGTGGCTTCGCCGCTATTTACATTACTTTTCTTTTGATTGTTCTGGAAATTTCACTCTCTTTTGATAATGCGGTGGTCAATGCGAAAGTCTTGGAGACCATGGACCCCATTTGGCAGAGACGGTTTATCGTTTTCGGTATACCCATTGCAGTATTTGGGATGCGTTTGGTGTTTCCTCTTGCAATCGTTTCGGTCGTAACGGGAATGGGCTTGATGGAAACACTGCAAGTGGCGATGAATCAACCCTCTGAATACGAAAAAGTGCTTAAAGCCACCGAATCGACGATCTTCGCGTTCGGTGGAGCTTTTTTGCTAATGGTCTTTTTGGACTTTTTCTTTGAAGCGCGCGATGTAAAATGGGTGACGTTCGTGGAGGGCTCCAAAATTGTAGGAAAGTTTTCGGGAGTTGCCAATATTGAATTGATTGCCGCTATTATGGTGGGGATTACGCTGGGGCATATTACACAAGACTTCGGCGTCGTGCTTGCGTTCATGTACGGGGTCCTCCTACACTCTTTGTTGGGAATGCTGGATCACTTTCTTTCGTCTGATACGGTAAAAAGTGGTATTGCCGGTTTTATGTATCTGGAAATCTTAGATGCTAGTTTCAGTTTCGATGGAGTTATCGGGGCGTTTGCGCTAACGAGTAATATTTTTATTATAATGATCGGCTTGGGTGTTGGTGCGATGTTTGTTCGGAGTATGACAATCTACTTTGTTGAGCATAAAACGCTTTCTCATTTTCGTTATCTTGAGCATGGAGCTCATTACGCTATTGGAATTTTAGCGATTATTATGCTTATGAAGATCACAATGCATATTAGTGAAACGGTTACAGGAACGATTGGAATTGGATTGATCGCGATTGCGTTTGCGCATTCGATTTGGGAGAATAAAAAAATAAACGAAGTTGTATAGGAGTAGAAAAAGAAAAGGTAGGCTGGGAATTACATTCCCATTCCGCCCATTCCACCCATACCGCTCATGTCAGGCATAGAAGGTTTGTCTTCTTTGATTTCGTGGATAGTTGCTTCGGTAGTGAGTAGCATACTGGAAACTGAAGTGGCATTCGTCAATGCAACACGCTCTACTTTGAGCGGATCAATAATCCCTGCTTCATACATGTCTACGTATTCGCCGGTTGCTGCATTGAAGCCAAGGTTTTCATTTGTAGATGAGACAATCGTATTGACAACAACACCTGAGTCATAACCTGCATTTTCTGCGATTTGTTTTACCGGTGCTGTGATAGCGCGAAGGATGATTTCCCATCCGATCTTTTGATCGCCAGTAAGGTCGTGTTTGATTTTTGCTGCTGCACGGATGAGTGCTGCGCCTCCACCGATAACGATCCCCTCTTCAACCGCTGCTTTGGTTGCTGAGAGAGCATCGTCAACACGGTCTTTTTTCTCTTTCATTTCAGTTTCAGTTGCTGCACCTACTTTGATAACTGCAACGCCGCCTGCGAGTTTTGCAAGACGCTCTTGGAGTTTTTCTTTGTCATATTCGCTGGTGGTACTTTCGATTTGGGTACGGATCTCTTTGATACGAGAGGCAACAGCTTCTTTTTCTCCAGCGCCGTCAACGATGGTAGTGTTATCCTTGCTGATAACAACGCGTGATGCTTGACCAAGGTCTGCTACGGTTGCGCTCTCGAGTGTACGGCCGATCTCTTCGCTGATGAGTTGAGCGCGCGTTAGGACTGCGATGTCTTGAAGCATTGCTTTGCGACGATCACCAAATCCTGGAGCTTTAACGGCTGTGATGTTCAAGATACCGCGTAATTTGTTGACAACCAAGGTTGCCAAGGCTTCACCGTCAACGTCTTCTGCAATGATGAGAAGTGGACGTGAACTCTTTTGTACTTGCTCAAGTACCGGTAGCAAATCTTTGAGATTAGAAATCTTTTGGTCAAAAAGAAGAATAAACGGATGTTCCAACTCAACCGTCATTTTTTCACTGTTGGTGATGAAATACGGGCTGAGGTAACCGCGGTCAAATTGCATACCCTCAACAACGTCAAGTTCGTCATTGATTCCTTTTGCCTCTTCAACAGTGATAACACCATCACGGCCTACTTTGTCCATCGCTTCCGCGATCATTGCACCGATACGCTCATCAGAGTTGGCAGAGATGGTCGCGACTTGAGCAATCTCTTTTTTGTCGTTGATGATGCGAGAAGCTGCTTTGAGCTCTGCCAAAATAGCTTCTGTTGCTTTGTCCATACCACGTTTTACTTCGATTGGATTGGCCCCTGCTGTAATATTGCGAAGACCCTCTTTGAAGATCGCATTGGCGAGGATCGTTGCCGTAGTTGTACCATCACCCGCCTCATCCGCTGTGTTGGAAGCTACTTCTTTAACCAACTGCGCGCCCATGTTTTCAAGCGGATCTTTGAGTTCTACTTCTTTGGCTACCGATACGCCGTCTTTGGTGATCATAGGAGCACCGTAGCTTCGTTGAATGAGAACATTACGACCGCGTGGCCCCATTGTTACTTTGACAGCATCGGTGAGTTTTTGGACACCGGCAGCTAATTTGTTACGAGCATCGTCTGAATAATGTATTTCTTTTGCCATTGTTTAGTCCTTTATTTTTTTAAAATTCCGAATAAATCATCGGTTTCGATGACCAAATAGTTTTTGCCATCGATAGTTAGTTCGTTTCCAGCATATTTTCCAAAAACAACGATGTCACCCGTTGCAACAGTTTCTACTTCAGAACTGACAGAAATGACGGTTCCCTGTGAAGGTTTTTCTTTTGCATTGTCAGGGATGATAATACCTGATGCGGTTGTGGTTGCCTCTTCGAGACGCTGAACCAATACACGTTTTCCAAGCGGTTGAAAATTCATAGCATTTCCTTTATTGTTAAATTTATATCCGCGATTGTACACGAGAACAGATTAATTGTCAATAACTTTAGCCTTATCGACTCATGGTTTATGAGTTATGTAGATATAATCTTTTGAAAGTTAATGGAATATTTAAAAAAGATTTATGTTTTAGCTAATAATAAGTTATTTATCACTATAATTTCGACCTTGTTATACTACACAAGAATAGATGGCTAGGTAGCTCAGCTGGTTAGAGCGCTGGTCTCATAAGCCGGAGGTCGAGGGTTCGAGTCCCTCTCTCGCCACCATCTACACCCCCTAAAAACTCCCTAAAATAGGCACTTGCAAAAACTTAATTTAACCCGTCCTATACATTAATGCTTTCCGAACTAAAAAAACAAAAAGATGCGTTATCTATCACCTATGGAGCTATTTCCACACGTTCATGATTGGGGATTGCTACCGTAAAGAATGCGTTTTATAGTCATAATTCTTTTATTTAAGTTTACAAGAGTTAGCGGACAAAGTCCAGTAACGTAAAAAGTGCTATAATTTTTAGAATGAAATACTAAAGGGGTAACAATGACAATGACCATAAATGTCAAAGATAATTTTGCCGATCAAGTCATGGCGTTTTTGAAAACGCTGCCCAAAGATGCTGTAGAAGTTCAATCTTCACGCCCATGGTATGCTGATGAAGCCAAACGCCGAGTTGAAGAATATAAAAGCGGGAAGATGGAGACATATCCACTCGATCAAGATTTTTGGGATAGAATGGATAAACGTATCGATGAAATGGATAGCCATTGAGGATCAGACGAAGTAGTCGTTTTGAGAATGAGTTAGGTGAGATTATCGATTATATCGCTAAAGACAAAAAAAGTGCTGCCAAAGAATTTAATCGTAATTTACAATCTGCCATTGAAACACTAATCGATAATCCGAACAAAGGGCGGTTAAACGAAGATGGCTATCGTGAATTAGTCCATAAAGGTTACACGGTCCCTTATTTGATCGATGATGAAATTATTCTTATTTTGGGTATTTTCAATCAGAATGAGTGGAAGCAGAAATAGCGGTGAAATACTCTCTAAGCAATAGTATATAGGGGTATCTTTTTTAATAAAGTTATATAAATCCATAAAAGAGGTCAGTATTGGTGGTCTCTCTCGCCACCATCTATAAACTCCCTTTGCCCATTCATCAACCCATTTTACGTTACAGTTTTTATTATCACCTTGGTGCATTTAGTTTTTAGTTGCTCTACTCTATTATTAATGCTAAAATGCCTACATGATATTTTTAAAATCCAAACCATTCCTTAATATTCATTCGAGTCATCAAAACTCATTGCGTAAAATGATGCCTATTGTTGTAGTCTTGGCGATTGCTTTTATACTTATTGCGATGCTTCCCTCTCTTTATGTAATGCAAGGGTATAAGGATTATTTACCGCTACACATGTTGCTCGAAACGATCGCGATTGTTATCGCGATGCAAGTAGCGGGACTAGGATGGAGTGCTTTTAGTCATAAAATACCTGGTAATATCGTATTTCTTGCTTCAATATTTTTTGGTGTAGCCATACTCGATTTCTCTCATCTTCTTTCTTATACGGGTATGCCAGATTACGTGACACCAAGCGGGCCGGATAAAGGAATTTATTTTTGGCTAGTTGCCCGTTTGCTTTTGGCTATTGGCCTTTTGATTTTTACTATCTCTGCATTACGTTCACTGGTTTCTAAAACTTCTCAATATCTCTTGCTC
>JAMCPS010000057.1 GCA_023379705.1 Campylobacterota bacterium | reverse complement strand
ACAAGTACAGCGATTAAAAAAGTTTTGATCAGGGAGGGCAATCCACTGTGCCAATGCAACACGCGTGTTTGAAAAGAGGGTGATCGATGCATCAATATTCGCTTTTTTAATCTCATATGCAAGTTCTAGAATATCTTTCCCCTCATCCACGATCACCTCATCGATAAAATCACACGATTGAGCCAGCTTACTATTCAGCGGTGCTACAAGAGCGATAATACGATTGCTGGGGTTATGATGTTTCAACACATAAAAAGTAGGCAATGCCGTGATAAAATCACCCAGTTTGTCATTTCGTACTACAAGTATATTCATTGCCAGCCCCTGCTTTAATGAGGTAATTTTACCCAATAACGCTATAATCTCACCATGAAAGAACCTTTTTCTTGGGATCATTATTCCGATCAGCCCTCCATCATCCGTGACAAATCACTCAAACGCGGCGATGCGCCGCAGTGCATTGCCCTCCCTGATCAAAACTTTTTTAATCGCTGTACTTGTTTTACCCGTCGCTTTTGTTGTTACCCTCTTTCTCCCGCGCAAAAAAATAACAGGTGCAGATTTTTTTGGGATGGGTGTCAATCTCAACAATAGTTCCTCACTCACTCCCGCATTCATCGCTGAACTGGGGGTCAAAAAACTTCTTATTCGTATTCCCCTTTGGGAAATGGATCGTTTGGATGAATACACCGCATTTATCCGCTCTGTCCAAGATTACCACATCACTGTTGCCATTTTACAAGACCGTCAACACATCACGAATCACACGCTTACCAAAAAACATTTAACCCAAATTTTTACGGCTCTTGAAAATGTTTGCAATACCTATGTTATCGGCTCTACCATTAACCGTGCCAAATGGGGATTTTTCAGCGTCAATGAATACCTGAACTTTTATGCTGCTGCTTATGCCGTAAAAAAAGATCACTTTCCAAATTTGAAATTTATCGGCTCAAATGTCATCGATTTTGAACTGCACTTTACCACCCATACCCTTTTTAATCTCAAAGACATCTATTTTGACGCATTAGGGACGCTTTTGTATGTTGACAGACGCGGTGCTCCTGAAAACAGCCAAATGGGATTTAACCTGATGGGTAAAATCAATCTGATCGATGCGCTCATGCGCCTAAGTTTCAAGACTTCCAATGAACTCATCATCACTGAAACCAATTGGCCCATCAAAAACACCGCCCCCTATGCACCTACCAGCGAGCATGAATGCGTCAGTGAAGAGGATTACGCTATGTATATGGTCCGTTATCACTTGCTAGCCTTTGCCACCCAAAAAGTTGCCTGCGTTTACTGGCATCAGCTCATTGCTCCCGGATATGGACTCATCGATAACCGCGATGGTACTATTGTAAAACGAAGCGCTTTTGATGCTTACAAAACGATGCTGTCTCATTTAAGCGATGCCATCTTTAAAGATTATCATGAAAAAAAGGGTGAATATACACTGGTTTGCACCACTCCTCGTGGCAGATTAAACATCACGTGGAATCTGACCTCCACCCCTATTTATACGTACGAGGCTTAATGTGAATATTTTAATTCTTCTTCCAAATTGGCTGGGCGATGCGGTAATGGCCACCCCTGCCATCGAGGCACTTTGTGTAGCCTATCCCGAAGCCAAACTAACAATGGTCGGTTCTTCTGTCAGCATTGAAGCGCTCAAGCACCATCCGCAATGCCTACGTTCCTACGTCGATGAAACTAAAAAGAGCAGTAACCGTTTTCTCAACACCTACCGTTTTGCCAAAGAGGTGGGGAAACATGACATCGCTATCACGTTTCGTAATCAGCTTCACTCATCCCTTATCCTTTTTCTCAGCGGCACTGCTGTAACGGCTGGGCGAAAGAGCTGGCATTCACAATTTTTACTTACACACGCGATTAAACCTTCACACCCTTCCCATCTCGTGGAACAATACCGTGATATTGCACAGGCCCTGAGTAAGCAACCGCTTGATATTGGCCAACTCCAGATTCACATTCCCGTACATCATTACGAGCGTCCCACTTTGGGAATCAATCCCGGAGCAACCTATGGCAGTGCCAAACGATGGTATCCTGAGAAGTTTGCACAAGTGGCTCGCGCATTCTCACAAAGCCATGAGATTGTTATTTTTGGAGGCCCAAATGAAGTGGAGATGGCCAATGACATCGAATCGCAGCTAGAAGAGATAACGGTTTCGAATATGGCTGGAAAAACATCTGTGGAGGAACTGTGTGCGAGGATTGGCGGATTAGACATATTCATCACCAACGACAGCGGTCCGATGCACGTCGCGGGTGCCTATCAAGTACCAACGGTCGCCATTTTTGGTCCGACACGCCATTTAGAAACGTCCCAATGGCAAAATGAAAAGAGCATTATTGTACGCCATGATATGGAGTGTGCTCCGTGCATGAAGAGAGAATGCCCGCTGGGACATCATGAATGCATGAAGAGTATCACCTCAGCCGAGGTGATAGAGGCGGTCAATAAACTATCCGTTCGTGGTGAGCTTGTCGAAACATAAACACCCTTCGACAAGCTCAGGGCGAACGGGTTTTAGAAGTCTAATCTAAGACCG
>JAMCPS010000056.1 GCA_023379705.1 Campylobacterota bacterium | reverse complement strand
CTTTCGAGATCAAATTCTTTACCCGATCGGATACGAAGCGAAAAGTGGCTTACCCCTCCATAAACGGCATCCGCGCCGTAATCGATGGCAATTTTGAGTTTTTCTAAATTTCCCGCAGGGGAGAGGAGCTCCACTTTTTTCAAAGTCTGTTCTCGATTCGTGTGCAATTTTAAAGGAATCTTACCGTGAAAAAGATGTTAAGAAAATGAAGTGCATGAGTTAATCGTTATTCCCGATGTTATCGGGAATGATAGTGCTACTTTTGTCCAAATGAAGCGAGTAAGGCCTCGATGTCGTCGCTATTGACAATATCCGTAGTACTGTCACCTGGAAGATGCACGGCGGAAGTGACGCGTTTAGAATCATCGATTTTACTGGAGAAGAGGTGATTCATATAGGTTGAGAGTGCGCGCATAACATTGATTACCCGCTCAATCTTTTGACGATGAATATCCTGATATTGCATAATGTCCATTATATTCATAACAGTATCAATATTGGTTTCCATCATATCTTTAAGAGAACCATTCTTCTTCTTGGCATCTTGATTTTGTGCCAATTGGGTTTTAAAGGCCTCTACGTGAGGAAATTTAGTACACAGTGTTTCAAAAAGAGCAATATTGGCATCTAAAACACTGTTCACTTCTTCAACGGTGTCCTCAGAATCTGTAAGATCATTACTGATTCCTTCGATAAGATCAAAAATTTCGGTTGCTTTTTCTTCACTTTCCTTGGTAACATCATCGAGCTGATGGACCATTTTATTGTCATCTGTTGGAGGTGGCGGCGGCCAACTTTGAACAGCAGAAGCACGGTATCCATCAGGATCGTCTATGCTGTTAAAAAGCTCTTCAGTATCCTCTTTGATAGCATCGGCTGCTGTTTCATCAGCCATCTCCTCCATGTCCATGTCAATATCTTCATTCATCAGTGCATCAAGTTCTTCTTGAGTCATAATCTTAGTACCTCAGGTTGCGAAATATTGCACTATAATATCATGAATATGATTATTTTCAATAGGGAATCGGATGAAAGTTGACCTCCACAATCACACCATGCTGTGCAATCACGCAACAGGAACTGTAAATGAGTACGTGGAAGCTGCAATCGCGTGCGGCACACACTATTTTGGTTTTTCAGACCATGCTCCGATGACGTTTGACCCGCAATATCGAATGAAATTTGAAGAGATGCAGCAGTATGAGGCGTGGGTGCATCAAGCGCAAGAGCGCTATGGCGATAAGATTACTGTTTTATTAGGGTATGAAGTAGATTATCTCCCAGGGTATCTAGATGAGCGTGTTTTAAAACGTTCATGCGACTATTTGATCGGTTCTGTCCATTTTATTGATGAATGGGGATTTGATAACCCTGAGTTTATAGGACGGTACAACGATATTAATATGGATGAGATTTACATACGCTATTTTTCTCTCGTAGAGGAGATGGCGAAATTAGGAAAATTTAACATCGTCGGCCATTTTGATTTACTAAAAGTATTTAATTTTTTTCCAAAAACGGATATTCGTCTTTTGGCTCAAAATGCTTTAAAGGCCATCAAAAAAGCGGATATGACGATAGAAATCAATATGTCGGGTTTGCGTAAACCGGTCAAAGAGGCATACCCTTCGGATGGATTACTTGAAGAGATTGCCAGTTTCGATATACCGATTACTTTTGGCTCTGATGCCCACAGAAGTGATCAAGTGGGAATGTTTAGTAATGAGGTAGAAGCACTCGCACGGAAATTCGGATATAACGAATGTGCGTTATACCGAAACAAAGAACGTACAATGATTAAATTTTAGGCACCAACTTTCATGGGTTTAACGTTAAATTCGCTATACTTTTCACACTATTATTACATTTCAGGAGAAACACATGGGTAAATTCGTAAACAGCGTCGACGAGTTTTTTAGTTTTTGTAAAGAGAACGATGTTCAGTTCGTAGATTTTCGCTTCACAGATATGAAAGGGACATGGCACCATGTTACTTACCGTTACAGTGCAGTTAATGCAGGTCAGTTTGAGGGTGGTTTACCATTTGACGGTTCTTCTATCGATGCATGGCAGCCGATTAATAAATCGGACATGCTTTTGAAACCGGATGCACAATCTGCATTCATGGATCCGTTTACAGCTGATCCAACCATCATTGTATTCTGTGATGTTTTTGACATTTACAAAGGTCAAATGTATGAAAAGTGCCCACGTTCTATTGCTAAAAAAGCATTAGAGCATCTTGCAAATGCTGGAGTAGGTGATGTTGCGTATTTTGGTCCTGAAAATGAGTTTTTCGTTTTTGACGATGTCAAAATTCGTGACGAAGTGAACTGTTCATACTATGAAGTAGATACAGAAGAGGGCGGATGGAACGATGCAAAATCATTTCCAGACGGTTACAACACAGGTCACCGTCCACGTACAAAAGGGGGTTACTTCCCAGTAGCACCGATCGATACAATGGTTGATTTACGTGCAGAGATGATGTTGGTACTTGAGCAAGTGGGCCTTGAAGTAATCTTGGGTCACCACGAAGTAGCACAGGGTCAAGGCGAAATTGGTATCGTATTTGATACGCTTGTAAACGCTGCAGATAACGTGCAAAAGCTCAAATACGTTATCAAAATGGTAGCGCACCTCAATGGTAAAACAGTAACCTTTATGCCAAAACCGCTTTACGGTGACAATGGTAGCGGTATGCACGTTCACCAATCCATCTGGAAAGACGGTAAAAACACATTCTATAAAGAGGGCGGCTACAGCAACTTGTCTGAGACAGCTTTGCACTATGTAGGTGGTGTATTTGCACACGCACGTGCAATCGCATCTTTTACGAATCCGTCAACCAATTCATACAAGCGTCTTATTCCAGGTTTCGAAGCACCGTCTATCTTGACGTACTCAAGCCAAAACCGTTCAGCATCATGTCGCGTACCATACGGTGCAGGTGAAAAAGCAACACGTATTGAAATGCGTTTCCCTGACTCTACTTCATGCCCATACCTTGCATTTACAGCAATGTTGCTTGCAGGACTTGACGGTATCAAAAACAAAACAGTTCCGGTTGGACCAATGGATGAAGATCTTTTTGAACTAAGTCTCGATGAAATTCGTGAAAAAGGTATTCCACAAATGCCACACACGCTACGCGGTTCACTCGAAGCATTGATTCGTGACAATGCATTCTTGCAGCCTGTTATGACTCCAGAGTTTATTGATACGTACCAACACTACAAATTTGAAACACAAGTTTGGCCTGACGAAGCGCGTCCAACAGCGTTTGAATTCATCTCTACGTATTCTTGCTAATCTAGCATTTCTTTCCCCCGCATTTGCGGCGGGAACTTCGTTATAACAATATAATTACTTTTGTATTAATCGATTACTTTCGGACCGGCTGCTGAAAAATCAAATCCATCTTGCCCATTGTATTTTTCAAAATTTTTGATAAACATTCCAGCTAAATAATCACGTTCTACGAGATAGGCGTCTTTATCGGCCCATGCATTACGAGGGTTAAGAATGTTTGAATCAACTCCCTTGAGCGTTAAGGGAATGTTGAAACGGAATGTGTTGGTAGTCTGGAATTCACTTTCGTTGATCGAGCCATCGAGAATAGCACGGATACATGAACGGGTATCTTTGATGCTCATACGTTTTCCAACACCATAAGCTCCTCCCGTCCATCCTGTGTTAACCAAATAGACATTGACATTGTGTTTATCGATTTTTTCACCCAAGAGTTTTGCATAGACTGTTGGATGTAATGGCAAGAATGCTTCACCAAAGCATGAACTAAACGTTGCAACAGGCTCTGTGATTCCACGCTCAGTTCCTGCTACTTTCGCTGTATAGCCACTGAGGAAGTAGTACATTGCCTGTTCTTTTGAGAGTTTGCTTACAGGAGGAAGAACTCCAAACGCATCAGCAGAGAGGAAGATAATGTTTTTTGGATGATCGGCTTGGAGGGATGATTGGTGGTTTTCAATATGTTCGATAGGATAAGAAACGCGCGTGTTTTCAGTTTTGGAGCCGTCTTCATAGTTGACGATGCCGTCTTCGTTAAATACAACGTTTTCGAGCAATGCGTTTTTGCGGATTGCAGCATGAATTTCAGGCTCGCTTGATGGATCGAGATTAATGACTTTTGCATAACATCCTCCCTCAAAGTTAAAGACACCGTTATTATCCCAACCGTGCTCATCATCACCGATGAGTGCACGTTCTGGATCAGTGGAGAGGGTTGTCTTACCTGTTCCGCTGAGACCAAAGAATAAACACGTATCACCATCTGGTCCTACATTGGCAGAACAGTGCATTGCCAGTTTGCCTTCCAGCGGAAGCCAGTAGTTCATCATCGAAAAAATCCCTTTTTTCATCTCGCCACCATACCAGGTACCGCCGATGATACACAAGTTTTCTTCGACATTAAAGAGGACAAAGACTTCTGAATTCAGACCATGGTTTTTCCATTGATCATTGGTAGCTTTACACGCATTGAGAACGGTAAATTGAGGTTTAAAAGTAGAAAGTTGATCACTGGTCGGACGGATAAACATGTTTTTGACAAAATGGGACTGCCAAGCGATTTCAGAAACAAAACGGACCGATCGTTTGCTTTCATCACTCGCACCGCAGTAAACATCCGTAACGTACAAAGATTTATTAGAAAGCTGCTCTTTTGCAACTTCGAGCAATTCATTGAAAATCGCTTTATCGATAGGTTTGTTAACATCGCCCCATGCAATGTATTTATTGGAAGGGTCTTCGTTGACAAAATACTTATCTTTTGGACTTCGACCCGTAAAAATACCGGTATCTACTGTAGTGGCACCACTGCTGGTTAGAGCGCACTCGCCATTTCGCAACTCATGTTTGATCAACTCATCAAAGCTCAGATTATGGAAAATCTCTTGAGCGTTTTTAATCCCTAGCGTTTCAATCTCTGCGGATATCATGGTATTGCTGTCCCTTTATGTCTCAATACACTACACCTGTAAAAGGTTAAGTGACAATATGGCGCGAATTATACGCCTTTAAATTATAAACGAGAATTAAAGTAGTGAATTATTAGTTTATGAGAGAGTTTGTTTGTGCTTGAGGGATGGTACGAAAATTATAAAATATGATAAAAGTTCTTAATGGTTATTTAAGATTAATAGGCTCATAATGCTAGCAGAGTTACGAGTGTAACTACTTTTTTTACTTATAAGGAGTAAGCCATGAAACGTTCTGGTTTTACTATGATCGAGTTGATCTTCGTTATCGTTATTCTTGGTATTTTGGCAGCCGTTGCCATTCCTAAACTTGCAGCAACACGTGAGGATGCTAAAATTTCAGCTGAGATGACAAGTGTTGCACAGGCTCTTCAAAACTTAGCTGCTGAGTGGACTGCCAGAGGTGTACTTGGCGCTAATACTCTTGCACAACAGCAAGCGTCTGTAAATTGCTTTACCTTAGCGGTTAGTGCAGATGGGAATTTAACCATAACACCAACTGCTAATAATCCTACTGCTTGTCCTGCTGCAGTCAGTGCTACGGTTTATACTAGAGCTGCAGCTAGCGGTTTACTTAATGCTGGTGGAACAGCTAAGGTTCATGTTCTTGGTGGATCTAGCATAGCTCTATAAAGTTTTATGTGTCACCTTCGGGTGATACATTTTTCAAAGATTGAATTGATTTTTGGGATTGCAGGTCAATCATAGAACTCAGCGCAATAGGATTAGATTATGAAACGAACTGCTTTTACGATGATAGAATTGGTTTTTGTCATTGTCATATTGGGAATTTTGGCAGCGGTTGCAATACCAAAATTTGCCGCAACGCGGGATGATGCGCAAATTA
>JAMCPS010000055.1 GCA_023379705.1 Campylobacterota bacterium | reverse complement strand
TATACATGGTGTATTGTATGCAGTGAACGATGTCATCTACAACGAGCAAGTAGCCGCTCAAGTGGCACAAGTAAAAGCCAAAAAAGGTTCCGCAGACTTCCATAAACTTTTAAATTCCGGAGATACCTGGCACATTGAATAGCTATTTTTACGTGATAGGTGCTGAAATATAAGGATTTTGGAGATTATTAAAAAAGGTTGGTTGCGGAAGCCAGATTTGAACTGACGACCTTCGGGTTATGAGCCCGACGAGCTACCGGACTGCTCTATTCCGCGGTATGAAGGTATTCTTTTGTCTAAGAGGATTATATCCTTACTATACTTAAAACCTTCAGTAATAAATATTATCTTTTTTATAAGACATTTTGATACAATACCCCATGTATAAAGAAGTTCATCATTCACTCCTACAATGGTACAAAATCAACGGCCGTCACGATTTACCTTGGCGTATTACCGATGATCCCTACAAAATTTACCTCAGTGAAATCATGCTGCAGCAAACGCAGGTAAAAACAGTGTTAGAGCGATTTTATTTCCCTTTTTTAGAGAAATTTCCCACTCTTTTAGATGTTGCCAAAAGCGATTTGGACGATGTTCTCAAAATGTGGGAAGGATTAGGATACTACACACGCGCCAAGAACTTACATACAGCAGCACGTCAATGCCAAGGAATTCTACCCAAAAATGCATCCGAACTTTTAGAGCTACCGGGAATCGGACGTTCCACCGCTCATGCCATCAGTGCCTTTGCCTACAAAGAAGCGCTGCCGATTCTCGATGCCAACGTCAAACGAATCCTTCACCGCTATTTCGCCATTGAACAACGTGATGAAAAACAGCTGTGGAAAGCGGCTTATGACCTTTTTGATGCCAAACATCCGTTTGAATACAATCAAGCGATGATGGATATCGGTTCCATGGTGTGTCTGGCGAAAAATCCGCTGTGTGATGTGTGCCCTTTTGAACAAGGGTGCGAGGGGAAGTTTGCTCCCCAAAAGTACCCCCAACCAAAAGTCAAAAAGATCAAACCCATCCGTAACCGTATTATCGTCGTTTATACCCATAATGGTAAATTCGCTCTCTCCCAACGAAAAGAGCGTTTTTTGCATGGTCTGTGGGGGTTTGTACAATACGAAATATTTGAGAAAAACGAAGAAATTTTAGTGGGACACGTTACCCAACATTACAGCCATTTTACCCTGCAAGCGGATGTTTATGTTTGTGAGGGGGACTATGTGAATGAAGAGTGTGAATGGTTCGCGCCTAGCGAGATTATAAACCTCTCTCTAAGCGGCGCCGATCATAAAGTCTTAAAGCTTATAGTTTAAATCGGCTTGGATCAAAAAAGGTATCGTCACTGATATGCCCAAAGGCAGAGTTAATCGAGACGAAGATATCGGGATATTTCTCCTCCATCTCTGAGAGCATTACTTTCATGCTGGCTCTTGCATGAGGCATTTTGACATCAAATCGCATTGAGGGACATGCTTCATCACCGATGGTAGGCATCTCATTTTCCAATGCACACGCAGAGAGCTGACGTTCACGCATCTGTATCAAAGGACGGATAATAATCAGTCCATTCTCAGCTTTGTATTTTGGGGCAAGAGCACGCATGTGGCCATTGTAGATCATGTTCATAAAAAAGCTCTCTGCCGCATCATCCAGATGATGACCCAATGCTACTTTGTTGCATCCGTGTTCCAACGCCGCACTGTAAAGTGATCCTCGTCGCATACGGGAAAAGAAACTGCAAAAAGAGGAGTTTTTACGGATTTTATCGCCGGCAATGTCATAAGTATTGGTTTCATGAATCACATGGGGGATATTGTGTTGGGCACAATGAGCTACGAGAGCACTCAAATCTTCCCCCATGCCATACGTAACCGTCACGGCAAGGAGTTCAAAATTAAAAGGGGCACGACGCTGTTGCTCCATCAGCGCATGGATCATCGTGAGAGAATCTTTACCGCCGCTAAGACCCACGAGGATCTTATCTCCCTCTTCAATCAGATTAAAGGCCGCATTGGTTTGACCCATACGGCGCATGATCTTTCGACTTAGTTTAATGGCCAAGGCGTTTAACCATTTCCAAAATAAACTTAGCACTCACTTGCGCCGATGTTTTCAAAAAGGCATCAAAATCGTCACTTGCACCGCCATCCGCCGTATCACTGATTGCACGCAAGACAAAAAATGGAACCCCGAAGTTTTGACAGACACACGCGACACTTGCACCTTCCATCTCTAGGGCATCGGCATTAAAGGTTTTCTCAATCCATGCTTTGTGCTCACTGCTGGCAACAAACTGATCCCCCGTAGCAATAATCCCCTCATACAAATCCATCCCCAAATCCACGGCAACTTCGGATGCCAAAGAGCGAAGCTGCTCATCCGCTTCGATCATCAATGTCCCCTCAGGGATAAAACCGGCAGGATGACCAAAAGCGGTAATATCAACATCATGCTGGCACAAAGCACTGGCCATGACCAAATCACCGATCTTCAACTCTTTGCTAATTCCGCCTGCAACCCCGCTAAACAACAACGTTTCGGCTTTAAAACGCTCCAGCATCACCGATGCCGTAATGGCTGAAAAAACTTTCCCTATTTTTGAATAGGCAATAACCAATTCATGACCGCCATACGTACACTCATAAAAGACATTTCCCGCATATTGGGTACTGGTGTATTTTTCAACCGTACTTAAAATCGGATCGATCTCTTCGCGCATTGCGCCCATGATGGCTATTTTCATTCTCTGACCTTTAATTATTTTTTATGAATGTTTTACAACATAACGCTGTAGTTTTTGTAATGTGTGATTGAGAGAAACCACTTTTTCTTGAGCATCCAAAACTCCAAGAATATGTTCACTCTCTCCCAAAGGGGTAATCACACGGCTTCCGCCCCAAAATCCTAGTCCGTCTTCAAATCCGACGCGGTTGACAAAAATAACATAGGCATGGGTCAAAAGAGCGCATGATTTGAGCAATGCATCCCACTGACGTTCAATGAGTAACCCATCCTCACCAAAATCACGTGCCGGTGATGCCGCCAATACATAGATGACATCCGCATCACAAGCAGCCAAATCAGCCAATGTTGACGCGCGCCAAAGATCTTCACACACCACCATCACTGCTTTTCCATAAGCTGTCTCAAACCCTTTGATCTCTTTGCCTGAGGCAAAATAACGCCCCTCTTCAAACATCCCATACGTTGGCAAATGGTTTTTATGATGAACATAAGTCAGTTTACCTTGTGCAAAATACAAGGCACTGTTATACAC